>JAHJTI010000215.1 GCA_018829945.1 Pseudomonadota bacterium
CTGTATAGGTAATCATTTATAGCCAGCAAATCTTCCTTGGAAAGCTTGGCCCAGGAATCATCCTTGGCGCAGGGTACATTTTTTTTGTAAAATACGTTATTCCAACCGTGCATGGTCCGCGAATCTGTATCCAGAAACCGGGCGCCCTTGCTATTTCCCCTGAAATGACAGCTCTTGCAGTTGCTCTGGAAGAGTTTGTGCCCACCATAGGTGTTCTTAAACTCCATGGCCCGACTTGTCTGGGTCACCGGATCAAAACGGTAGGTCGTCTCTCCGCCAAAAACCAGCCCCTGTGACAACAATGCCGCGAATACCCCCGCAACGGCGATGCACGCAATCCTTTTCTTCATCCTATAACCTCCTGTGTTGCGTTTGAGACAATCCAGGCAACAGGTAATGCTTCCTGCTCAAAACAACTCCTGCTCCTCTGGCCAACTAACTGTGAGCGGGCACATAATAACCACACAAAAAAGGGGCTGTGCTGCTCCTTATGAACTATTGCATCTTGTTATCACACGGGTTGTGAAAGATTTCAAGAACAAAATGAACATTCATTCTTGTTCGGGGTGAAAAAAAATTACGGCTTTACTGCGCGCCAAGCTGATTCCCACATTTCGTCAAGTAGGCTTGGGAGCGGTTCCTGTACCATGCCTATCAGTCGGAGCTGAATGAGTCGTGTCATGCCGCCAAATAAACTCGGTCCGGCAACCACCAGAGCGAGGGGTCTGATCTCTCCGTTATCAATGCCTTCCTGAATGGCCTGACGGATCCGTGTCATTGCTTTTCCGGCGCAAATGGATACAGCCGAGGGCATGATCTCTTTGTGTCTGGCAAAGATTATGAAATCAACAAGTTCGGGGAAATCTTCGGTGAGTTGGAAATAATAAGCCATGATTGCGCGACAGCGATCATGCGTATTGGCATTTTCGGCAATTATTTTTTCGATGTTTGCAAAAATATCTTCAGTGATTTCCTGATAAAGCGTTTGCGCGATTTCTTCTTTGTTTTTGAAGTAACGGTAGATAAGCCCGATACTGACATCCGCCTGTTCACGGATATCATGGACGGAGGTCTTGAAATAGCCTTTGTTGTGAAAAAGCTTTAGGGCCGCGTGGAGAATTCTGTCGCGTCTGTTTTTTGAACTTGTTTTGTAGAAACTCATGGGGTGAACCTGATTGTGTTAAGGTCGCTGCACATTCAGATTTCTATATAATATTGGGGGGGATGTCAATCTTCATTCCCCCGCTGCCCTTGAATTTATGGCCGCACCGCTCGAATATATCCCTTGGTGCCCGGCGAGTACTGCCGTTCCGGATCGCATTGGTCGGAAATCTTCCAGGCACCGGCCTTGCCTTCGCCATCTTTTTCGCCGGACCAGTAGTTCCCCTCGCGATCCAGGGTGCAATCGCCGTTTTTGAACAGATCAAAAATGTAGTTGAGGTCGTAGAGTTCATAGATGGTGGGTAGGCGCCAGTCGTTATATCCTCCCAGATTCAGGGCGCTGGCGTATTGTTCCGCATCTTTCAGGCTGTGGGTCATCGGGCTTTTTTCGATCTGCCACATCTGGCCCGAGACCTTGTCCTGGCAGATTCCGTTGCCAAGATTCTGAAAACGTGCTTCACGGAATGATCTACCAGCACAGCCCTGAATGGAGAGGAGAAGTATTGCCAGCAGCATCAAGGTGATATGCGCGTGTTTCATGTCAGTGCTCCTGTGGTCCTGTTGCGTGTGGCGTGAAAAGCCACTGCCTGTATCCGCTTGTTTTTTTTGTATCGAACTAAACTGACCGTTTGGTACAATTTATATCGGGAACGGTTGTCCGTCAAGAGCAATTACGTTTTTTCTCCCACAGCAGTGGTTTTCGATGCGGTATAGTGGGGGTGGAACCAATATATTGTGGAGGATTGCCATGGGATTTCCGGCACGATTTCTTCTGTTTGCCGTCTGGTGCTGCCTGCTCGTAACAGCGGCTCCGGATCGAGTTTTTGGCGGAATTCCAAAGGATTTCACCGGCCGAGAGATGGAAACGGCAACCGAGATGCCGCATGTGGACGCCCCGGAGGTCTGGCGAGCGGAATCGGTGTCACTGCCGCTTGTGGGGGAAATTCGGCTTGCGGAGCTTTCTCTGCCGGCTCTGGCTGTGTTGCTGGGATTGGCGGATGGCTTTAATCCTTGTGCCATGTGGGCTTTGGTTTACCTGCTCTCGCTGTTGGTTTCCCTGCAGGATCGGCGCAGGATCTGGCTGTTGGTGGGTTCCTTTGTTTTCGCCTCGGGGGTGCTCTATTTTTTGTTCATGACCGCCTGGCTCAATTTTTTTCTCCTGATCGGGTTTCTCCGGCCGCTGACCATCGCCATCGGCATCGGTGCCTTGGTAGTCGGGGTGATGGACCTGCGCTCTTTCATTGTCACCAGAGGCGCTCCGGTCTGCACCGTGGGAAACGCGGGTTTCAAGCAGCGGACCATGAGTCGAATGGAGCGACTGGTGGCAGCCCCCCTTTCAATGGCCACCTTTCTCGGCATCATCGCCTTGTCCTTTGTGGTCAACTCCATTGAGTTTGCCTGCTCCGCCGCCCTGCCAGCTGTTTTCACCCATGCCCTTTCCCTGCGAGCCATGCCACCCATCCAGTATTACGGCTATATCCTGCTCTATGATTTTTTCTTCATGCTGGATGATCTGATCATTTTTGCTTTGGCCGCTTTTGCCATGCAGGCCACGATCGCCCGGGGATATGACCGTTACGGCAAGCTGGTGGGGGGAGTGGTGTTGGTGGCGCTGGGGCTGGTCATGCTTTTTGCGCCGGAGCAGTTGCGATAGGGGCGATCAAGTACACATCGAACCGACTGTTTTTGCCGCTGATGGTGAAATTCGGCTCCGGGCCGATCAGGGCAGGGGCAAGGCGCGGCCGTTTTACCACGACCCGGCGACCGGCCAGGTCAAGGGCCGCGCGCAGCAGGGAGTCGCTGTCCTCGTCATCGCCGACCAGCAGGCGGATAAGCCGCATTTCTTTTTTGACCAGAGCGCTTTTGCTGCGGTGGGGGTACATGGGATCGATGCAGATCACCTCCGGCCGCTCTGGCTGCCAGTGACGCATGATTTCCAGACTGTCTCCGACAATGAGGTGCATCCGTGTCATGATCCCGGCCAATGCCGGTTCCATTTTCGCCCGGTCGATGCCGTCCGCAAGCAGAGCCGCCAGCACCGGAGAACGTTCCACCATGTGTAGCGTGCATCCCAGGCCGGCCAGGATGAAACTGTCCCGGCCAATCCCGGCGGTGAGATCGAGCACCACAGGGCTTGTTCCGCCCTTGAGTCCCACAGCCCTGGCAATGGCCTCCTTGCGACTGGTGGTATGCATACGGCGGTATTCGATTGCTCCGCCGATGAAATCGACAAACAGGGGGCCTTCCGTCCCTTTGCCGGTTTGCCGCAGTTCCAGCCGTTCCGGGGTCAGGGTCAGCAGCAGGGCAGGAACATTCTCCTTCGGATCGTATGTGGGCAAGCCCAGCTTTTTTGCCAATATCCCGGCTGTGTCCGCCAGGATGGGGTCGGAATGGCTGACTGCGATGGTGTTTTCGGGGTTGCGTGTGGTCATGGCGTGTGTCGGGTTATTTCCTGGTTCAGGACGGGCAAAGTCCGAATGATCCTTTTTCCCGGTGCATCATTTCCTGTACATGGTATAGTCAAAAGGTTTTTTTGCAGGCCATGCTCGTCATGCCCATTGGCCAAATCGCTCCACATACAGCAGAGAAGATAATGGATACCCAGCATAAAGCACAAGCCAAAGTTGTGGCCATCATCCCGGCCCGTTACCATTCCAACCGCTTTGAAGGCAAGCCCCTGGCCAAGATTGTGGGCAAGCCCATGATCCAGCATGTCTATGAACGTGCCAAGGCTGTGGCCTTGCTTTCCCGGGTGGCGGTGGCTACCGATGACGAGCGCATCGCCGAGTGCGTGCGCTCATTTGGCGGCGAGGTGGTAATGACCCGCTCCGATCATGTCTCCGGCACCGACCGCCTGGCTGAGGCTGCTTCCATCATGGAAATAGCCGAGCAGGACGTGGTGGTAAACATCCAGGGCGACCAGCCGCTGTTCGAGGCGGAGGTGATTTCCCAGGTTGCCACTCCGCTTCTCGATGACCCGGCCCTGCCCATGTCCACCCTGATCTACAAGATCGTGCGCAAGGAAGAGATCACCGATCCCAACCACGTCAAGACCGTGTTTGACCGGCAGAACAATGCCCTTTATTTTTCCCGCGCTTCCATCCCTTTTCAACGCAATCCCGAGGAACCGCAGGCTCCTACTTACTACAAACATCTTGGCTTTTACGCCTACCGCAAGGGTTTTCTGCTTACCTTTGTTGGGTTGCCCGAGGGAGAGTGGGAGCGGTTTGAAAAGCTGGAACAGTTGCGGGCTTTGGAGTTCGGCTACCGCATCAAGGTGGTGCTCACGCCGCACGATTCCATCGAGGTGGATACGCCTCAGGATCTGGAGCGGGTGGAAGAGCTGATCCGCAGAGATGGCAAATAACTGAGTTGACCTGGCATTGTCCGGCGAGAAGAGTGCAGACTGCCGGAAAGTTCCCTCTCCCCTCGCGGGAGAGGGTTAGGGTGAGGGGGAACGCGCAGATTTTGATGCTTCTGGCAACTTCACCCACCCCCCCCAACCCCCTCCCGTCAGGTAAGCGGAGACTTCGAGGGAGGGGATTTTAATGCGAAAAGCCAACCTGACATTATTAAGATTACCTACTGTTAACCATATAATTTGAGGGAAAAGAGATGAGAAGAAACAAGATCACCATCATCGGCGCGGGCAATGTCGGCGCCACCGCCGCTCACTGGGCCGCAAGCCGCGGCCTGGGCGATATTTTATTGCTGGACGTGGTTGAGGGCGTGCCCCAGGGCAAGGCGCTTGACCTGCTGCAGTCCGGCCCGGTGGACGGATTTTCCAACCGGATCACCGGCTCCAATGATTTCTCCGACATGGCGGGTTCCGATGTGGTGATCATTACCGCCGGTTTAGCCCGCAAACCCGGCATGAGCCGCGATGATCTCCTGGCTAAGAACGTGGCCATCGTCAAGTCCTGTGCCGAGCAGGTGGCCAAGCATGCGCCGGATTGTGTGATGATCGTGGTCACCAACCCCATCGACGCCATGGTCTACACCGCCTTCAAGGTTTCCGGCTTCCCGCGGGAGCGGGTGATCGGCATGGCCGGGGTGCTTGATTCCGCCCGATACCGCACCTTTCTGGCCGAGGCGCTGGGTGTAGCAGCCCGCGACGTCAACGCCATGGTCATGGGCATCCATGGCGACAACATGCTGCCGCTGATCCGGCTCGCCAATGTTTCCGGGGTGCCGGTCACCGACCTGTTGTCTGCTGCGGAATTGGACGCCATTGTCCACCGCACCCAGCACGGCGGAGCCGAGATCGTCAACCATCTCAAAACCGGCAGCGCCTTCTATACTCCGGGTCTGGCCGCGGTGGAAATGGCCGAGGCAGTGCTCACCGACAGCAAGCGGGTCCTGCCCTGCGCCGCCTACGTCGAGGGCGAGTTCGGTTTTTCCGGCTGCTTCCTCGGGGTGCCTGTGGTGTTGGGTGATAAGGGGGTTGAGCGGATTATCCAGTTCAAGCTCACCGACGAGGAACAAAAGGCCATGGCCGATTCCGAGGCAGCGGTGCGCAAGCAGATGGCCGATACCGGATTATAAGGGCATAAAGGTAAAGAAAAGGCCTGGTTCCCCCCCCGTTGAGTTGTTAAAGAGGACCCTTCGACAGGCTCAGGGTGAACGGATGTTGTCGTAGTATTATCTAGATGTTCCGTTCATGCTGAGCCTGTCGAAGCATCTGTTTGTTTTTTTGCAAGACTATCATCTCTAACGGAGAATGTTTTTGACAGAAATCCCCACCGTCAACGAGTTAATTTCCCGTATGGGCGATGCGCGATTCGGCTTGCTCGATCTGTTGCCCGAGGAGGACCTGGCCGAGAAGCTGATAGGTCTGGCGCTCACCGGGCCGCCTCCTGCTCCTGCTTCAATGGCCAAGGAACTGGCCGGACTGACCACGGCCTTGAACCAAACGGAAACCAAGGATGTCCGGGTAGTTGTTTTCGGGGGCGGCACCGGTCTTTCCAATATCATCGGCGGGGATAGCCGCAATTCTCTCTGGCCTGCAAATCCCTTTCAGGGCCTCAAAGAGATCTTTCCTGAAACCAGGGCTGTGGTCTGCGTTACGGACGATGGCGGCTCCACCGGAGAACTGCTCAGGGATCTGCCCCTCATTGCTCTGGGCGATATCCGCCATGTCCTGCTGTCTTCCATCCGGCAGCAGAAGCTGCAAGAGCAGTACCTCCTTTCCGGCCGGGATGCGTTGAGGGTCAGCGCAATACTGCATCGGCTTTTCAATCATCGTTTTACATCCCGCCCCTTTTCTTCCCATGATCTGCTGACAGATGCCGGGATTGATTTGACTGCGCTGCCACCGGCAATGGACCAGGGGCTGTCCAGCCTGGTCGAGGCGCTTTTCAGTGATTCCCAATTGCACTCGCAATTCGATCGCCCTCATTGTTTCGGAAATCTTCTGCTTGTTGCCGCTATTTATGGCAAAAAGGACGTGGTAGCAGGGATATCCTGGCTGGGCGACCTGATCGGCGCAAATCCCGAGGCGGTCTGTCCCTGCACCACCACTCCGGCCCGGCTTAAGGTTTTGTATGGCAACGGGGTGCTGGTGAGCGGGGAATTCAAATCAGGCCATGCCCGGCGCGGCTATCCGGTGGATAAGGTGTTCGTAGAATTTGCCGCCAAACCCCAGGCTCCGCCCCAGGTTCTGGCTGCCATTGCCGACGCGGATGTTATTCTCTTCGCCCCGGGCAGTCTGTTCACCAGCATTGTGCCGATCTTGCAGGTGCCCGGCATCGCCCAGGCGATCCGTGACAACCAGCAAGCCCTCAAAATGCTGGTGGCCAATCTCTGGGCCCAGGCAGGGGAAACCGATATGGCCCATGGTAATCAGCGGCAGCGGTTTCATGTCTCCGATCTGCTTACCGGTTATCACCGCAATATTCCCGGAGGAGTGGAAGGACTTTTTGAGCAGATCTTGGTTCTTGGCCTGCGGGATATCCCTGGCTCCATTCTCCAAAATTACGCCCTGGAAAACAAGGTGCCCATTTATCTCGACAGGGACAAGGTCCGGGCCATGGGCTTTTCCCCTATCGAGGCCCGGCTGTATGCTCAGGCGGATATTGAACAGCGCAAGGTTATCCAGCATGATGCCGCTTCCCTGGCCGCGGCGGTGCGGGTCATGTGGTCGATCCGCAAATCCCTCGGGGAAACCGGACGCAAGCAGCTGCCGGGGTCTGGAGGTGGGGCGGATGTTCTATTGGACCCCATTGGCCAGACGGCCAGTCAGCGTTTTTCCTCGATCCGCGAACGTTTGCGTACCCTGGCCATTGCCGACGAGCTGCAGCCGGACGTGGCAGAAATTTTCTGGCGTCATGGGGATATTCCCCTTGCCCATCTTGATCTGATCGCGGGAGTTGTCCTGCTGGACCGTGAGGAATGGAGCAGAACCCAGGAGTGGGACACCATCCTGTCGTTCTATGATCCCGGCGACCGAATGATCAAGATCCGCAAGGATATCTGTTCCGACCCCGACCAGTTCGAGGTGGGACTGCTGATCGGTCTCGGTCAATCCCTGCTTGGCAATTACGCTGCGGAAAAGCGCAGACTGCCTGTGGAACGCGATGGCGAATCGCTGGGGTATGAGTTTCGGCTGGTGGTGAGACCGGAAACAGAGCGGCAATGTTTTTTCAGTCCGGCTGAGCTTGGCCGGTTTTTGGGATTGGTCCGGATGCGGCAGTCGTTTGGCGAGCCTCGCCTCTATACCCGGCTGGTCAACGCAGATGAAGGCTTTACCCCACCGGGTCTGTTGTTTGGTCTGACTTACGTCTGGTACCTGGACAACCGCCATGTCCGTCACATCGAATACAAGATGTCCATCGACAGGATGACCTCCTGCGGCCTTATCCCGGAACAGAAAAAGGTTGCTGGCCGCAGGCAGGCGATGATCGATTTCTTCCGGACCGTGGTTTTTCGCTACGATGTAAAGCAGTTGCAGCCTTCAGCCACTCAAGGCTTGGGCTGAATCAGGGGCAGGGGATCGATCAGTAGGATTCCCGGGTTGGTCCACAAGGTCGGCCAGCGAAGTTCCGTGGCTGACCATCCCGGCGCAAGCCAGCCAACAGAGAGGTGGAGATGATCCGGGGGGGCTGATGCGCCCCGCGCTTTTTCAAATGCCACCTCGGCGAGCGGTTCTCCCACCGAAACCAGCGTTCCGCGTGTCACCAAGGGTTGGACATGGCCATACAGGGAGACAAGCCTCCAGCCCTGCCCGTTCATGACCGGATGGCACACCACCACGGTGCTGCCTAAAAAATCATCGAACACCGCAACCACCTCCCCATCCCATAATGGCGGAATCAGGCACTGCTTTGGCAGCTCCCGTCGTTGTCCCGAATGATCCGTGAAGAAGAGCAGATCAATGCCTTCGTGTGTGCTTTGGCGGGGGAGATCCTTCCACCATGCCTGTCTATCCTCAAAGCCCATGCCGGGCAGAAACAGCCAGCCGGAAAAATTTGTATCCAGGTGGTTCAGGCGCAGAAGGTTGCTGGAAAATAAGGAGTCCGGGATCATTTTTTTGTAGGAGTTATGCTGGAGGCACGTGTAATGATTTTTTCGGCAAGATTCTTGAATACCAGCTCGTGAAAAGGCAGAACCGAATACCAGTAGAGTCTGCCCAGCAGTCCGCGGGGATGGAAATGGGCGGTCTGCACCAGCCGGTCTTCCTGAATGTCGAACTCAAGCCAGGCCTTGCCCGGCAGCTTCATCTGGGCCAGAAGCAGAACCCGTTTGTTTTCCTTGAGATCGGCCACCTTCCAGAAATCAAGGGCATCTCCCATCCGCAGTTCTTTCTGCTGCCTCCTTCCTCTATTAAGACCATGGCCGCCGGTCAGTTTGTCTAAAAAACCACGAATCTGCCAGAGCACATTGTAGGCGAGCCAGCCGTCGGAGCCGCCGATCCCTTTGATTGCAGAGTAAACCAGTGCCGGGTCCAATCCGTGCAGGGGGATCACCCGCTGGTCACGCAGGATGGGGGTTCCCGGGTCATCCTGGTGCAGGATGTCGCAGAACGGCTCCGTGGAGCTGTCACACCAGCGGCTGATGACCAAATCCTGCTCCAGTTCGCTGATGGCCGCTTGTACCGAGCTTTCATAGCGTTTGGGTTCGATCCCCGGGAAATGGCGACTGGCATGGTTGTTTTGGATAATGGTTTCCGATCGGAGTCCCTCCACGAGGGCGGCAGCCATCCGGTAGGGGATGGGGGTGAAAAGGATCAGCCAGAAGGAGGAGAGGCGGGGACTCAGCACCGGCACCGGCAGCAGCAGGCGGCGCAACCCCATGACTTGGGCGGCGCGGAGCATCATGTCTTGAAAGCTCATGGCCTCGCCGCCGATGTCAACGACCAGATTTCCCGATACCGTGACGGTGATCGCTGCCTCCAGATAAGCGAGCACATCGTCCACCGCTACTGGTTGGGTTTTGGTTTTAACCCATTTTGGGGTCACCATGAGGGGCAGTTTTTGGATCAGATTGTAGATAATCTCAAAACTGGCGCTGCCGGCACCGATGATAATTCCGGCCCTGAACCAGATGGTTTGCAGGCTTTCTGGTTTGGCGGAAAGGATTTCTCCGGTCTCGATGCGGCTGAGTAGATGGCGGCTGGCGGTTTCCTTTACTCCCAATCCTCCCAGGTAGACAAGCCGCTTGACTCCGGCACCGATACAGGCATCCCGGAAATTTACAGCGCTCAGCCGGTCGCGTTCTTCGAAATCCTTGCCTGCGCCCATGGAGTGGATGAGGTAAAAGGCGATATCGATTCCTGCGAGAGCTTCGCGCAACGCCTCAGGGTTAAAGGTGTCGCCCTCCACCACCTCAACCTTGGGAAGAACTTCCGGGCTTACCTTGCGTTTGTTGCGAACCAGAATTCGTATCGCCAGTTCCGGATGTTTCAGCAGCCGGTCTTTCAAGCGTCGGCCGATGTAGCCGGTGGCTCCGGTAATCAGGATTCTGCAAGGGGCATTCATGCGAGAACTCCTCAGGTTGCAACCATATTCGGACGCCACTCCGCTTTTTTGGGCTCAGCAGAAAGGAATTTTGGCCGGGTCGTCACCAAGCAGCGGCAGAATTTTTTCGATGGCAAAGGTGACCAGATAGGATGGGCCGTGTGCTTTATCTTCGGCAGGCGAGAGGTGTCTTCGCATCATGCTCTTGATTTTTTCCGGGTCGGTTTCTTCTTTGATTTTTTTAAGAAAAAGGCGCACTCCGCGAGAACCGGAGCCCTCTTCGACGAAGAGATAGGCGGCATGGGGATTTTCCTGGACATTCTGGTGGGAGAGTCTTTCCCGCATGATAAATGCCACGGATCCGTCTTCCAAAACATGGGGGGTGCTGTAGACTGCCGCATCGACTCTGCCGTCGCTGCCGGAGGTGGCCAATACTCCTCGACCGGTGGTGCTTTCAAAATAGGCTTGCATTTTCATGGAGAGGTTCCTTTTTTGGATGAGTGACAGAATAGAGGACGGGGTTATATCCCCCGCTTCATTTCGGGCCAGAGCAAGGTGTGGAGCTGAAGCTGGAGGCGGACCGGGAGCGCGTCGGCCATGAGCCATTGGGCCAGCAGAGAGGGTTTAAGGCGGCCGATCACCGGGGAGAGGATCAGCTTCGCCTTTTCAGCCAACCGATGGTTGCTGATCATGTCTCTGGCCCAGTCGTAGTCACCCCGGGAACTGAGGACGAATTTGACTTCGTCGTGAGGCATGAGCAGATCGATGTTGGCAAGGTCCATTTTCTCGCTCATTCCGCTTTCCGGACATTTGAGGTCGATAATTTTCACCACCTCTTTGGGCACCCGTTCAATGCTGATGCTGCCGTTGGTTTCCAGCAGCACGGTGCGGCCTGCCGCGAGCAACGTGTCCATAAGTGGATAGATTCCATCCTGAAGCAGAGGCTCGCCGCCGGTGATTTCGATGAGTGCGTTGGGGTATCGGGCGGCTTCGCTCAGCAGGGTGCTGAGCGGGGTTGATGTGCCCGGTTCCTCGTAAGTATATTTCGCATCGCAGTAAGAGCAGCGCAGGTTGCAGCCGGAAAGACGGAAGAAAAGACAGGGGTAGCCCGCAAAGGAAGATTCCCCCTGAATGCTGTAAAAAGTTTCGGAAAGTTGAAGGATAGACTCATCCTTCACGGTAGGTCACGCAGCAGTTTTCCGTTTCGCAGACCGTGACGCTGTATGGGCGATAGCGCTCGGTGGTCAGCGACTCCTTGAGGGTTTTGAAGATATAGGCGGCGATGTTTTCGGAAGAAGGGTTTTTCTTCTGAAAAGCCGGGTGTTCGTTGAGGTCGCGGTGGTCCAGATCTTCCATGATCACGTTCACAGCTTTTTTCAGGTTCTTGAAGTCGATCCCCATGCCCAGGTCGTCAAGCTCGGTGGCGCGGACCGTCACCTCCACCTGCCAGTTGTGGCCGTGCGGCCGTTCGCAGTTGCCGGGATAGTTGCGCAGATGGTGGCCGGAGGAAAAATGGGTGCGGGTGAAGATATCGTACATTGGGAAACCTCTTGAAGTGGGAAAAGTTCGTTTGTAAAAGTTTACGGTCCGGGTACAATGTTCCCTTGAAATGTGGGCGTTTTTTTACTATGTAAAGAGGCTCTTGCAAAACTTATAAAACACCCTTCGGCAAGCTCAGGGCGAACGGTAGCTATATCGAAATCAGTGATCCTTCCGTTTGTGGTGAGCCTGTCGAACCACAAGCAAGACTTTTGCAAGAAGCTATACTGGGACAGTCAACAAAACATATATATTCCCCCAAGGGAAGTCAACCGGTTCATGACCACCGGGAGCATTTGCCGACAGATTTTGGCGCAAGCTCTGCCCGGACGGGCAAGGAGACACAACCATGGCTTTGATCGCGCCCTTTCGCGCCCTTCGATACAATCCGGCCAAGATCCAGCACCTCGAAGAGGTGGTCACTCCGCCCTATGACGTGATCGATCTTGTGGCCCAGGCCGCTTTTGCCGCTAAAAATCCTTACAACATGATCCATCTGGATCTGAGCAAGAATTTCAGCGCCGATCAGTTGACCGAGGCCCGGTATCTGCAGGCCAAGGATACCTTTGCCAAATGGCAGCAGGAAGAGGTGCTGGTCCGGGAGCAGGAGCCGACCATCTATTTGTATCATACCGAGTATGGGCTGCCTTCCGGCAAGCGTCTCACCCGCAAGGGTTTGCTCTGTCTGGTGCAACTGGCCGAATTTGCCGAGGGGGTTGTCAAGCCCCACGAAAAAACGTTCTCCGGCGTTACCTCCGACCGGCTCAGCCTGCTTGACACCTGTCATGCCCAGTTCAGTCCGATTTTTTCACTCTATCCCGATGCCCAGGGGCAGATCATGGCGCTTCTGGAAGGAGCATGCTCCGCGGAACCGCTCTCCAGCGTTACTGATCACGATGGCTGCATTCATACCATCTGGGGGGTGACTGACCCGGCGATCCTTTCCCAGGTTCGCGAACTGTTTAAGGAAAGATCCCTTTATATTGCCGATGGTCACCATCGCTACACCACCGCTCTTCAGTTCCGCGCCCTGATGCGGAAACGGCTTGGCGAAGTGTCCGAGGACAGTCCATACAATCATACGATGATGTATCTCTGCGGCATGGAAGACCCGGGTCTTTCCGTGCTCCCCACCCACCGTCTGGTGCGGATGCCCGAGAGTGTTGCGCTGTCCGACTTGATGGCCAAGCTTGCGCAGAGTTTTATCGTGGAGGAGATCAGCGGCGGCTCCCGTGAGACCCTGGTGGCCGAGGTTCTGGGCCGCATGGCGGAAAACTCCGGCGCGGCAACGATGTTTGGCCTCTACCATTCCCAGGAGGATCGGTGTCTGCTCCTTACCCTTCGCGACGGGGTGATCGACGAGGCTCTGGGCTCCAAGCAGCCCGTTGCCCTGCGCGAGCTGGACGTGGTCATTCTTTCCGACCTCATCATTGAGCGGTTGTTGCAGCTTGATCATGATCGGTGTGTGAAGGAAAGTCTGGTGGACTATTACAGCGATTCGGATATTGCCCTTGATGTCGCGATCAAGGAAGGCGAGAGCCGGGCTGACCGCAGTCCTTTGCTTTTTCTGATGAATCCCACCCTGGTTTCCCAGGTGAAGCGGGTGGCGGACGAGAGGCTGGTCATGCCGCATAAATCTACCTATTTTTACCCGAAACTGCTCACCGGGTTGCTGCTTAATAAGATCGTGCCCGAAGAAAAAGTATTATAAGCGGCCACATGGCACCGCATCTGCTTCGCAGTCTCGCTTGCTCGCTTAGCTGTCATCGGCCCGTCCGCATACATGATGTATGGCGGCCCGGCCTCTTTCGCGCATCTGCGGCACCCTGTGGCCGCTTATTTCTTGGGGTTACTCCCCGTGATTAATTACAAGAATCCTTCTTGATTCACTCAATCCGGATGAACATCGCAGACGAGTTGAACGAAGAAGTCTTGTTCAGGGGCAAGTTACGCTGCCTGCAGCCTCGGCAGGGGTATCGTTTCTCCGTTGATGCCGTTCTCCTTGCCCACTTCATCACCCCGGAACCCGAGGCCCAGATTCTCGATCTTGGCGCCGGATGCGGGGTTATCTCCCTGATCCTCTCCCACCGTTATCCCGCAATCAGCCTCGTCGCCCTTGAGGTGCAGCCGCGTCTGGCCGGAATTATCCGTCGCAACGTGGCGATTAATGGCCTGAACGATCGGTTGACGGTTGTCGAAGGCGATTGCCGCGAAGTCGCATCATTGCTGCCTCCGGAAAGTTTTAACCGGGTTGTGGCAAATCCTCCCTACTATCCAGCCGGAAGCGGTCGCCATCATCCGGAAACCGAACGGACAAAGGCCCGGCACGAAATTCTTGGCGGGGCCAGTGAAATGGCCCAGGCCGCGGCATTCGCCTTGAAACCCGAAGGCAGGGCGGCCTTTGTCTATCCGGCGGCTCGGGTTGAACCCCTGCTTGGCATTTTGCGGGAAAACGGGCTTGAACCGAAACGGCTGCAGATGGTGCATCCCTGTCCCGGCGCGTCAGCCGGGCTGGTATTGGTGGAGGCGGTGATGGATGGCTGGGAAGGGTTGGATGTACTGCCGGATTTTTTTATCTGTCAGGAGAAGGGTGGCGCGTACACGGCGGAGATGGCGGGTATGTATGGTGGTTGATCCGCTGTCGCAGCAAAGCCGGTTTTTCAGTCAGATGCGGCCAAGGCTTGCCCCACCCTGCGCCGGGGTGTCGATATTTTCGAATTCCTCATTTAATTCTGATTACCACTAATCTTCAGTCAGTTTTTCCCCGTCATTCCGGCGAAAGCCGGAATCCAGAGAAATCAGCTCCTTTGCCTGGATTCCGGCTTTCGCCGGAATGACTTGTTCGCAAGTGGTGAGCTTTTGATAAAAACACGGACAATCAACTGGTTGACATATGGCACCAACGTGCCGGCGGAAGGTCGATGGTAATCAGATTTTTAATTGCCTGCGCTCAACTCCGCCAGATTATTCCGGGCAAATTCGATGTTCGGGTCCAGGCTCAGGGCCAGTTCGAAGTAGCGCATTGCTTCGTCGCCCTTGCCGAGCCTGCGGTAATTGACCCCCAGATTGGCGTAGTCGATGGCCGAGGCCGGATTCAGTTCCACGGTTCGGCGGAAATGGCCGATGGCCGTCTGGTAGTCGTTGAGCTTGAAGTGGCAGAAACCCAGCAGATTGTGGATGTCCGGCCTGTCTTCGTCATGCTCTGCCCCCCTTTGCAATGCGGCAATGGCCTTGCCGTATTCACCCATGTCTTTCAGGCAGTCGCCTAAGTGCGAATAAATATAGGGGATATCCTCCTCTTCCGGCTGCAGGGTAAGCGCCCTTTCCAGATGGGCTACCGCCTGGGCCAGTTCTCCCTGGGCCTGCATGTTTTTGCCGAGATAATATTCGAGAAAATAGGCATTCGGCAGATATTCCTGCATCTTTTCCAGTTGCCGGAGCTGGGCTTCGGGCTCGTGGATGCGCTCGGTGACCAGCTTTGCCGCAAACAGCCCCACGTTGTTGATCATGGAGCGCTCCCGGAAATGGCAGCCGGGGATGATGGTGTAAATGGCCGGAACCTGGAGTTTGTCATGCATGGTGTTGACCACCAGAACTTCAAGGCCGAGGCGGGAGAGTGCTGCAAGGCAGCGGTCGATCTCCACCCGCATGTTGTTGTCGCTCAACTGGGGCATGTCGTGGATGGAAATGGTGGTGTCCGTTTCGGTGAGATAGCGCACCTCGTCCATGGACAGGGGCTTGGGCAACCCGCTGGCCACATAGTTGGCGCTGGAGTTGAAGTCGCCTGCCAGTTGGGCCACCTCGGTGATCGCCCGGATCAGGGCTTTTTCCGGGTCCGGGGTGGTGCCCGCCGTATAGACGATTTCGCTCGTGTTCGGAAAAGTGCTCCGGTCGATGGCCAATGCCCCCACCGTGGGGATGCCGGTATCCAGGGTGAAGTCGTTGAGGTACAGATCGATACCGTTTTTTTGAAACTTGTCGATCAACTCGCGGGCCACCGGGTCGGTGACGCTGTCCGGGTTAATGGCCGGGGTGGCAAGATTGTGGTGGTTGACCAGAGAACAGACGTGCCGTTCCACCAGTTCGCTGATTCCCTGGAGAATAGCTTCTTCGTAGGTATTGCCTGCTGAGGGGCCGTTGAACTCGTTGATTGCGTAAAACCAGCTGAAAGGGACCAGCAACACCTCGCCGCTGTTGAGGTTGGTACCCCAGACCCACTGGATGGGGATATCCTCGATGAGACGTTCCAGGGTGGCGATGTCGGTATTTTCATCATGGACCGAGAGCAGGAGGCGCACCAGAGGAAGGAGCGGCTGGCCGGTTTGTTTGAGATTGGCATAGGTGTCGGTGATGAAATTTGCCTCGTCTTTTTTAAAGGAAAAAAAACTGAAGCGTTCGGCCAGTTCCATGCAGGCGCTGGCCTGGGATTGCTCAGGCGAACTGCCCTTGCCCATCTGTTTTTTGTTGCCGATCACGTCCTGGGCATCTTTGCCGCAGACACTGAAATAAACCGGAATATCCAACCGGCCGTTATCGATGCGGCGCACCTCCTGGAGGATATCGAGGTTCACCTCTTTGAGCCGGATTTTGAAGCGGTTCACTGTTTCAATCGGGCTGCAGACCTTGTCCTGGTCCAGGGTGTAATGCTTGAAACAGTCGTTTGGCCGGATGGGGGATTTATTCATGATGCACCTGTACTAAAGTCGTGAAAACAACACAATGTATCGAGCGGACGATGCGGATTATTCCCGACGCGCGATGCGTTGTCAAGAAGAAGATCTACCACAATGTAGGATATTTTTACGGCTAGAAAAAGAGAACGAGCAGCCAGGTCAGCGCCACGTTGGCCAGGGCGAGGAACACGGCGGCCGAGCCCATATCCTTGGCGCGTCCGGACAGGATGTGGTGTTCATTGCCAAAGCGGTCAACCACTGCCTCGATGGCGCTGTTGATAATCTCGACGATCAAAACCAGCAGGAGAGAGCCCAGAAGCAGAGCCTTTTCCACCCCGGTGTTGCCAAGCCACAGGGCCAGTGGCGCCAGGATGAGGCATAGCCCAAGCTCCTGCTGAAAAGCCTTTTCGTGCTGGAAGGCGGCTTTAAGTCCTGCCATGGACCAGCCGAAGGCGTTGCGAAGACGGGTAAGGCCCGCGCCGCTATTTTTCTCCATGGTGTTCTCCCCGGGGCTGCCGGCAAATGCAAGGGCTGGCTGTCCGTCGTGAGGTTCTCTTGCCGGAAGCCGTAAAAACTGTCACAATATAGCAGGGATATTAAAAAAGTCCATCCTTGGCTTTTCGTTTTGGGAGACCCTTCGACAGGCTCAGGGTAAAAGGATGGAGATATTGTTCGGGTTTTCTTCATTCTTGTTGCGGCCTGCTA
The DNA here is from genome assembly GCA_018829945.1 of Pseudomonadota bacterium. Taxonomy (GTDB): domain Bacteria; phylum Desulfobacterota; class Desulfobulbia; order Desulfobulbales; family Desulfurivibrionaceae; genus Thiovibrio. The sequence continues at coordinate 17,033 of JAHJTI010000215.1, forward strand.
TGTTGCTCAGGAGGCCTTGGGAAAAGCAAGAATATCTTGCCGTGAGTCCGGGGCAGGAATAAACAAAAAAGGAGCGCCTTCATGGCTGACTTTAAAATTTTTAAGGAAGTGAAGGATTTTTACCGGATCATTCCCTTACAGATGTTGCGGCGTACTCCGGGAGTGCTTTTCGACAACGTCCCAATGGGGTGCCTGCCGAAAATAGACGCCATCGACCGGGTGCTGCATGAGAAAAGCGCGGTATCTCCCGGACCGGTGGGCGATGTGGAACGCCCTTGGTATATGCATCCCCATCAGGACGACAACCTCATTGTTCTCTTCGGCACGCGTGAGGTGGACATCTATCTGCAAGCCTACGGAATGGAGAGTTTTACCGTCACTCCCCACCAGATCCTTCAGAACGGCAAGGTGCTGCTTGACGAACCCGCCATGCTGGTCTGGCCCCGGTATGTATTCCATCGCATCGTCAGCGGGGTGGAAGGCTCGGCCTCGCTCAATTTTGCCGTGCATTACGAGGGGCTCGACATGCGGACCAA
>JAHJTI010000216.1 GCA_018829945.1 Pseudomonadota bacterium
CATGGGTCAGGGCATCCACCCCGGTGGTGGCGGTGATATGCGGAGGCAGGGACACAGTCAGGGCCGGATCAAGGATGGCAGCCTCCGGGTACAACGGGTCGCCGTTCATCCCGCCCTTGGACTTGGTTTTTTCGTTGATGAACACCGCGGTAAAAGTGACCTCGGCCCCGGTTCCGGCGCTGGTCGGGATCATGATCTTCGGCACCCCGGCCTTCTTGATCTTGCCCAAACCAAGGTAATCCTCGGCCTTGCCGCCGTTGGTCAAGAGGATGCTGACCGCCTTGGCCACATCCATGGCCGAGCCGCCGCCTGCGCCGACCACGCAGTCGCATTTCGCCTTCTTGGCCAGCTTGAGACCGTTATCAGCCAATTTCAATCCCGGTTCAGGATCAATCTTGTCGTAGAGTTCAAAGGCGATCTTTGCCTTGGTCAGCGGCGCGGTGATCCGCTCGACCAGCCCGGCCTTGACAAGACCCGGGTCAACCACCAGAAAAACCTTGCTGCCGCCCAGGTCTTTAACAAGGGCGGGAAGATCGTTGATTGCATCCACTCCGAAACGAATGCGGGTGGGTTGGGTGACGGTAAAGGATTGGGAATGCATGGTGGGTCCCCTTTTTTGTTTAAATAACTTGCGGGCAATGCTACTGTCCCAGGAAGATAAATGCATACGTAACTATCCAGCTTGGAACAAAAAACCAAGGCTAGCCCAAGATATGTAACTGGGCAGCAGTGCCGCAGATGCGCGAAAGAGGCCTGCAAAGTGTGCTATTGCACACGAGCAGGCCGATGACAAAGCAGATGTGGTGCTGCTGCACAGTTACGCGAAATACTACTGTAGCGGGAACTTGCATGGCAACTAAAAAATCAAAAACCAGAGACACCGACCCGCAGGAAATCTATGTGAGCCGCTCGGAAAAGAAGCGTCTGGCCAAAAACATCGAAGAGATAGCCAAGGAGCTGGTAACACTTTCCCCGGCCCATATCAAAAAACTGCCTGCCGACGATCTGCTGAAAGCGGAACTGCACAGCTCCCGCGACTTAAAAGGCGGCGCACTCAAGCGGCAGACCAAATTCATCGCCGGCATGCTTCGGGAAACCGGAACCGATGAAATCCTTGCCTTCCTCGCGGAACGCAAAGGTTCTCATCTTAAAAAAACCGGGGAATTCCACGAACTGGAACGACTGCGCGAAGACATAATCACCGAAGTGATACAGGCCCGGGAAGAAGCATGGCACAATCACGAGCAGCTCACGGAAAGCTGGCAATCCGACACCATTGCCGCAGCCTGCCGCAGGTTTCCGGCTCTGGACCACGATGCCCTCAAAAAATCAGCCCTGCGGTTTGCAGCCACCCGCAAGCCTGTTCACCGGCGGGAAATATTCCGCCAATTGCACGCGGCCATGGAACGACAGCAGTTTGCCGACTCAAGCCCTTCTCCCGAGGAGGCACAAGGATAATCATGGAATATCGCACCGGTTCAATAAAACGGGTATTCACCGTGCGCTTTGACGAAGGCGACGATTTTCTCGATGGCTTGCGCCGGCTCATCATCACGGAAAATATTCGCTGCGGCTGGTTCCATGTGCTCGGCGGCCTGCGCGAAGCAGGGGTGGTCACCGGCCCCAAAGAACCGGTTATGCCCCCTGATCCGGTCTGGGCGCAGATAGACGGGGCACGGGAAACCCTGGGCAGCGGCTCCATTTTCTGGGATGAAACCGAACCCCGCATCCATCTCCATGCCGCCCTGGGCCACCACGGCGAAACCCTCACCGCCTGTGTACGCAAGGGCACCAAGGTTTATCTCGTCCTTGAGGTCCTGATTCTGGAACTGGACGGGATAGATGCCACCCGCCCATGGTTTACCAAGGGAGGATTCAACCGCCTCACCTTCGGTTCCTGACCTTCTCCTGATTTTTCCATTTGACTTTCCTGCTTTTTTCCCTGCATCATATGATTAGTTTCCTGCAAAAATCATGGGGGTAAAGGGCACAAGCGCCCATTCGCATTACACAGCAAGGGAGGAAAAGCATGGCAACTAAGGAGAAGGTCAAAAAAGCACCCGCCAAAAAAAAGAAGGCGCCTGCACCATCCATCGAATTCACAATAATGGCGCCCGAGGCCAGAGAGGTGTATCTGGTGGGGGATTTCAACGGCTGGGAAGCAAAGGGTTTTCAGATGCGCAAGTTCAAGGACGGCATCTGCCGAAAAAAAGTGCAACTCAAACCCGGACGCTACGAATATCTTTTCATCGTTGACGGCGACTGGTGGACCGACCCAAAAAATGACGCCCGCTGCACCAATCCCTTTGGCATGGAAAACTCCGTAATTCAGATCACCGGATAGGGATCTCACCGTTCAACAAAAAAGGCCGGAGAGCATTGTATGCTCTCCGGCCTTACTATTTCAAGACAACCGTTTCAGCTCAGGCTGCGGGCGTTACCTTCACCAGCTCATCGCCGGGCTGCATGGCATCACCAACTTTGGCGACAATCTTGGCAACAACCCCGTCCACTTCGCTGTTCACTGGGGTTTGCATCTTCATGGCTTCCAGGACAGCAAGCTTCTCTCCTGCCTTTACGGCCTGCCCTTCCTTGACGGAAATCTCGCAGACATTTGCAGAAAAAGGCGCCCGGACATCCCCGGCCTTGGCCAGATCCTCGATTTCCTTCTTGCTCAGTTTCGCAGCCTTCGCCTCACCGGCTGCGGCAACCGCGTTCTCAAAGACAAAATGGCGCTGATGGTGATCAATGTTGAGATACACGTTGGTCTCAGATCCATCCTCACTTTCCTGCATGGGACCCATTTCGATAATGTGCTCCTTGCCGGCATGGTCTTTAAAGGTAATGGCCTCTCCAAGCTTGAATCCGCCCCGTCGAAAGAGAATACTCGGCGGCAGGACATAGACCTTGCCGAATTTTTCCTCAAACCGGAAAAAATTCACTGCGTCATTGGGATGCTGGAGGTAGGTGACCAACTGCTGCTCGGTGGGTTCGTAACCGAGCTTGTCGGCCAGAGCCTTGCGTTCCTTCTCGAGATCAATATCCTCAATGGCTTCCATGCCGCCCTGCTCCTCGAGCACTTTCTTCCAGTCCGGGCCAAAGGCTTTTTCGTAGATCCAGTCCGGCGGCTGATAAAAGGGGAAGGGCCCATACTTTCCAAGCAGCAGATTTTTCAGGTCGCCGGAGCAGTTGCCATAGCGTTCGCCGCCCTGCACATTGCTTACCGCCGTGGTCCAGAGAATCTGAGAACCGGGGGTAACGCTCCAGTAGTTGCCCAGTTCGATTTGGACCTTGGGCAGTTCCTTGTGGAGAATTTCCGGCATCTTGTCGAGAAAGCCGCCCTTGGCCGCCTGCTCAAGGCTGCTGCCCATGGCGCCGCCGGGCAATTTGTGAATCTGAACAGTGGGATCAAAGCCCTTGATCTGAGACTCGAAGTACTCGTAATATTTGCGCTCGGGCTGCAGCAACTCAGAGGTTTCCATGATGGCAGCCTCGTTGATGCCCACAGCTTTATGCCCATACTCCTGCAGGGTGTGAATAACACTCAGGATCGGCGGCGGACCGTAGTAGCCGGTAAAGGCATGATCGGAGGCATCGACGATCTTCGCCCCGGACATGGCCGCGGAAACGATACGGCCGATATCATTGCCATCGGTGTTATGGCCATGATAGTGGATGATCATCTCAGGATACTTCTGGAGGATTGCATCGACCAGTTCGCCGATCCGCTTCGGAGAACCAAGTCCCCCGTGATTCTTAATGCAGAGGATAATTTCATCCCCGGTGACATCAAGAAGCGCCTGAACCTTTTTCACATAAAATTCATTGGTGTGCTCGGGACCGGTGGAGAAACAGATGCACGGCTCAAGAATCTTACCGGCAGCCTGTACCTCTTCAAAAACCGCCTGCATGTTGGGCACATGGTTCATAAAATCGAATACCCGCCACACGTCAACGTACTTGGCAAATTCCTTCACCACAAAACGGATGACGTTCTGAGGATAAGGCCGGTATCCGAAGAGGTTAATACCGCGGCACAGGGTCTGAAACATGGTGTTGGGCATCTTTTCCCGCAGCAATTCCAGCTTGAGGAAAGGATCAACCTGCTTCCTGAGAATATCAACGTGCACCGAAGCGCCGCCGGTGATTTCCAGGGAGAAATAACCGGCCTCCTCGCGGGAGGGGGCGGCCAGCAGGTCCGTATGCAGCAGAATCCTGTTCTTGTAATCCGACTGCGACATATCACGGGCGGTATTGGTGATATAATACCCGTCCGCTTGCCGCATAATCTTGAGTACCTCGCTGATACCCATACCTTGAACAATGCGTTCCATGGCGACTCCTTTTAAAGAAGGATAAAGGCGCAAGGCAAAAGGTGAAAGGTGCCAACAACAAAGGGTTTTACCCTAGCACCTTGCGCCTTTATCCTTGTGCCTGTTTTTTTTCTAAACAGCGTAGGGGTTTTCCCCTTTGTAGTGAATCTCGGCGATCAGATGAGCCAGCTTGCTGCCTTCGCTGACCTGATCGTCGTAATTGATCAGATGCGAATGGGTTTCAATAAAGGAGGTGTCGAAATCGCCTTTCTTGAAATCCGGGTCCTGCACCAGATTCACATAGTAGGGAATTGTTGTTTTCGGACCGGTGATAACAAAGTTGTTCAGGCAGCGCAGCAGCCTGTCCACCGTTTCATTCCAGGAAAAGCCGAACACGGTCATCTTGACCAGGAGCGAATCATACACCTTGGGAATGGTGAAGCCTTGGTAGACAAAGCCGTCCAACCGGACCCCGTAACCACCCGGCGACCGATAGACCGAAACGGTCTTGCCGCCTTCGGGCATGAAGTTGTTCTGGGGATCCTCGGCATTGATGCGCATCTCAACGGCATAGCCGCGGATTTTCACGTCATCCTGAGTAAAGGAAAGCTTCTTGCCCAGGGCCAGCTTGATCTGGGTTCGAACGATATCGATGCCGGTGACCATTTCGGTAACAGTATGCTCCACCTGCACCCGAGTATTGATCTCCATGAAATAATAATTCCAGTCCCGGTCAACGAGAAACTCAACGGTGCCCGCGTTCACATACCGTGAGGCTTTTGCTGCCGTTACTGCGGTCTCGCAGATTTTATCAACCAGAGCCTTGTCCTGAATCAGCGAAGGAGCGATCTCCACCAGTTTCTGATTCCGGCGCTGGATCGAGCAATCCCTGGAACCCAGATGCACGGTATTGCCTTCTTTATCGGCAATGATCTGCACCTCAACATGTTTGGGGTTGATCACCACTTTTTCAAGATAGACCGAATCGTTGTTAAAGGCAGACTTTGCCTCGGCCCGCGCCATGGGGAGTTCCGCCCGCATCTGCTTTTCGTTTTCAACCCGGCGGATACCGCGTCCACCACCACCGGCAGTTGCTTTCAGCATGACCGGATAGCCGTATTTGTCGGCAAAATCAGTGGCTTCCCTCAAGCCCGCATCACCTGCAGACAGATTTTCGGTGCCCGGCACCATGGGAATACCGGCCTCCTTCATGATCCGCCTGGCCGTTACCTTGTCCCCCAGGGACTGGATTACATCGGAGGGCGGACCGATAAAAGTTATACCGCTTCCCTCGCAGGCCTTGGCAAAATCAGGGTTTTCCGCCAGAAATCCGTACCCGGGATGGATGGCGTCAACCTCTGCTTTCTTGGCGACTGCGATGACCTTATCGATGTTCAGGTAATCGCAGCGAGGGCCATCTCCAATCCAGATGGCCTCATCCGCCGTGCGGATATGCAGGGCGTCCTTGTCCGGCGTTTCATAAATAGCCACGGCTACATGGCCAAGCTCTTGCACCGCCCGAATGATCCGCAGGGCAATTTCACCTCGGTTGGCTATCAAGATTTTCTTCTTCAACGGATCACCTCATTATAAGACAATTTTCAGGCCAAACCCAATACGTCAGCCCGTGTATATGGTATATCTTTTTTAGACGGAACCAGATCAGTGCCACAAAAAAACAGCGAAAAAGTACAATACAGAGACCCTCCCGCTCAAGACACTCGACTTTGCAAACTACCATACCGAATTTTCAAGGGCAACAATTTATGCCAACACATTTTCTTTCCACCTGAAAAAAAGGACACCCTTCGACAGGCTCAGGGCGAACGGTTGTCTTCAGAAAATAATTATGGCTTCTTCCGTTCAGGCTGACCCTGTCCAAGGACAATACCCGGATCAGGTGGAGCCGCCCTTCTCCTTTTCCAGGATATCCAGCACCTGTCCCAACTGCAACCGGCAGGCTGCAGCAAAATCTTCCGGGAAATGCCCATTAACCCAGCGCAACTGGGCCTCGCTGAAGGCACCCATTGAGTAGGGGAGCTTGGGCAAAAGTGCATAGAGCAGCCGCTGCCCCCCGGACGTGGCGGTTATCCGACGGGAATACTCAATGCTGCTCACCAGACGGGCGCCCAGCCGGGCCAGAATCTTCTGGGCAATGAGCAGGGCGCGGTCCAACGAAGCGCGGGTGGCTTCGTCCGCTTCCAAAATATTCCCCACATCCCCAAGGGGCATGATCTGCAACTCCCACTGAGAGGTCTGCGCCTTGGGCACGAAAAGCATAATCCTGTCATCCTCATACACGACCAGACTGATGTTTTCACTTTCGATCGTGTCCATGCGCCGATTGTTTCGGATCGCCTCAAGATAGGTGCTGAAAAAATCGCTCCCTGTCTCTTCCTGATAAGATTCACAAAACTCGGCAATAAGATCTCCGCAGGCGTAACTTGAAACCGGTTCATTTGCGGCCCGACCGCCATGATGCCAAGCGGAAACCGTCTGCGGAAGCATGGCGAACTGCTGGTGAATCTGCTGATGCGAGGCATGGAGCCGATAGCCGGTGGGGGAAAAATCAAACCCGTAGTTCCAGCCCCAAAGCGTAGCGGAAAAAGGCAGAGCCGGAGTGTCTTGCCGTCTCAATGCGTGTACGACCGCAAGGCGCAGCGCTTCGAGTTCGGCAACAGTCATGGTTTTCCGGTCGGACGACAGCGGCAGACTCAACTGAGCGGCAACACGAAGAAAGGTCCGCTGATAGTAAAGATGCCGCAATCCCCGCATGTCGTACTCGGAAAGGTCCTCCGTGCTGTAGCGGGGAGCATCATCGGCCATATTTGCGGCGTAATGCCCCCAGGGGATATAGCTGTTGCGGCGCAGATACTCAAAAACATGACTCCCCTGCCCAGCAGCATCGCGATACTCACCCACGATTTCACTGGTGCCCTGCACTCCGGGCCGCAGGACCATAACCTTCCTGTAGGTTGCAGGCAGATACCTGTTGTTGACCACCACCTCGAACAACTCAGAGCGGAGAATTACAGCCCGGGGGGAACCATTATCAGCATCCGCATAGCGCAGCCCCACGGGCTTTTCGGATCCGTCAAAAACAAATTCACAGCTCATGGCGGCCAGCGCCACCAGATCCTCGGGATCAGTGGAAGTGGCCGCCAGGGTCAGCAGCACGGTCTCGGGAAGCGATGCGAAGGATTTATGCAAATCCAGGGTGTCTCCGGCAGGCAGGAAAGCCCTCAACGCCTGACACATGGAAACCGCCTGCGGCTCCGGCAGCTTGATGGAGGAAGGATCGACAGCCCTTGGCGATGCCCAGGCGCTGCTGATGTACGTAACCCCTCGAAAAGGAAAAGGATTAACGATTTCATAGATCGCATCCGCCTGATCAACCTGCAGATTGCCTTCTGGAAAGTTGGCCTGGTTCAGATACGGGCTGCCATCCGGAAGTGC
>JAHJTI010000217.1 GCA_018829945.1 Pseudomonadota bacterium
AGCAATTGCCCCGCAAGATTAACCGGCAGTTCCTTTCCCTCATCCAGCAAAGCGCAGAGTCGCCTGTGGGTCTGATCCCGCCCGGTGTAGAGTGTGCCGCTCAGGCTTACCAGTTGACCAGCCTTAAGCGACGCCAGTGCGTCATTGGAAAAAGGCAGACGCACTTCCTGCAGGTTGTCAAAAAAAGCCGGTTCAGCGCTCAATAGCGACATAGTCTGTACAGCCCTCAATTTTTCAGCGTTCAACTACTAAATTACGATTTCCTTGTGCCGATGGGCATGGCACTGGATGTTGATTGCCACCGGCAGACTGGCGATATGACAAGGAAAGGTTTCCATGTGCACGGCCAGGGCAGTGGTAATGCCGCCAAAGCCGTGCACTCCCTGACCCTGAGCGTTTATCTCCCGCAGCATCCTTTCTTCAAGCACGGCAACATCCGCTCGTTCGCTTTTCTCGCCAACCGGACGAAGCAGGGCCTTTTTGGCCAACAAAGCAGCCTTTTCAAAAGAGCCGCCAAGGCCAACCCCGACAATCATCGGCGGGCAGGGATTTGAACCAGCGGCCAGCACCCTGTCGATTACATGACGGACCACCCCTTCGGTTCCAGCGGCAGGCGGCAGCATGACAAGACTGCTCATGTTTTCGCTGCCGCAGCCCTTGGGCAAAAAACGGATGGTAAGGCGATCGCCCGGAACCATTTCCAGATGCACTACGGCCGGAGTGTTGGTCCCGGTATTTTTGCGGGTCAAAGGATCACAGACCGATTTACGCAGATAGCCTTCCTCATAGCCAAGCCGCACTCCCTCCTGCAAGGCTTCGTGAAGATCCCCCTGTATATGGACTTCCTGGCCGATCTCAAGAAAGAGTATGCCGGTCCCGGTATCCTGACACACCGGTATCCGATCGCGGCTGGCGATATTGGCGTTGCTGAGAAGAACTTGCAGAATATTCCCGGCGAGTTCTCCGGTTTCCCGATCCCGCGCGGCAAGCAGGGCATCCAGGATGTCCGGTTCCAGATCATGGGCCGCGGCAATGGCAAGATCGCAAACGACCTTGCTGATCTCGGTGCTGTCAATCTCTCGCATGACTGGAAAACCGCTACGGATTCTGCCTGCGGTTACGCAGGGCCAGATTCTGTTGTTTGAAAGTGTGCTGGATAATTTTTTCCCGATCATCTTCAAGAAGGAAAGTAAACTCCAGAGCAACCCTGAATTTGCAGCCCGATTCTTCCTCTTCAGGAGTCGGGTCGCAAGCAATTACCTTACCGAAGGAGTACACATAGATATAAGCGGGAAGCAGAACAAGATGGATCTCGACAATTTCATCGAGTCGGGCAGGAGTATCGGTAAAAAAGGCAATCCCATTGGCGCTGAGATTTGCCTTGCGCATGATCAGGGCGTCAAGAGGACTCTCCCCTCCCCTGATCTGCTTCAGCATCATGTTCATCTTGTTGTCGAGATGCTGTAAGTAATCCGCAAGGTCACCGTCCCGTTCGCGCAGGTTGGCCAGGGCGGATTGGGCACCAATAAACAACTGAATATCTGTAAGCCCCTCCTGGTTGTATGGAGAAATACCCTGCTGAAAATCCTTGGCAACTGCCTGCATCTTTTCGGCAGAAACCGGATGGATTGACAGCATCACCCTGTCCGTGACTCGAACCGATTGCCTGCGATTTAAAGATTCCGTCATATCTAGCACCCCACCCAGTCAAATGATATCCCTTGAAACAACACAAATTAGCACGGCCTTTTGCAACCAGCCGAAACCGAAAAACTGGTCACACCCCCTCCCTGCAAATTCTGAACAGCCTCAGGGGAAAATCAACCCTTACCTTTTTTAAGCAGATCAGCCACCTCGCCCTGCATGACAAAGCTGTGCTCCGTATCCGGATAAACGCCGCTCTTGACCTCTCCCCGAAAAGCGGTGATGGCCCCGGCAATCTGGGGAGCCAGATCAGCGTAGCGCTTCACAAAGCTGGGCACGAACTTTTCAAACATACCCAAAAGATCATGGGTGACCAGCACCTGCCCGTCACACTGCGCACCGGCCCCGATGCCGATGGTGGGAACAGGGATGCTCGCGGTAATAGCTCCGGCCAACTTGTCGGGAATGCACTCCAGGACAACGGCAAAAGCCCCGGCCTCGGCCAGCCCCTTGGCCTCGGCCAGCAAGCGCCGGGCGGACTCGGCATCCTTGCCCTGCACCTTATACCCGCCCAAGGCTCCGGCGGTCTGCGGGGTCAGGCCGATATGCCCCATCACCGGGATACCTGCCCGGACCATGGCAGCAACGGTCTCGCAGACCTCAAGCCCGCCCTCAACCTTTACCGCGTCACAACCCGCCTCTTTCAGGAAGCGGCCCGCATTGGTGATGGCCTCTCTGGAATCAACCTGATACGAAAGAAAGGGCATGTCCCCGACCAGAAGCGCCCGCTCCACCCCATGCTTGACTGCCCGCGAATGGTGCAGCATCTCCTCCATGGTCACAGGCACTGTGGACTCGTAGCCAAGAAGCACCATGCCCAGGGAATCTCCGACCAAAACGATCTCGACCCCGCTTCGATCCAGCAGCCTGGCGAAACTGGCGTCATAGGCCGTTAGCATAACGATTTTATCCCCGGTCTCTTTCCGGTCGATAATGTCGCGGACTGTCAATTTTTTTCCGATCATATGCGTATACCCTTATTACCCGCCGCGCTTAAAACGGCAAACTGGCAGCCTCGCCGTTGCCCGATTCCACATCCTGTCTTTTGGTAAAAGGTCTACCAAAATGCTCATACGCTGCCTGGGTTGCCATTCTGCCACGAGGGGTACGCATCAAAAGACCCATCTGGATAAGAAAGGGTTCGTAGACATCCTCAAGAGTAGTCTTTTCCTCGCAAGCCATGGTTGCCAAGGTTTCAAGACCAATAGGCCCGCCCTGGAACTTATCGATGATGGTCAGAAGGATGCGCCGGTCCATCTCGTCCAATCCTTCCTGATCCACGCCCAGCATGTTCAGGGCCTCATCCGCAACCTGGGCCGTTATACTGCCTTGAGCCTTTACCTCAGCAAAATCCCGCAAACGTTTGAGCAGCCGGTTGGCAATCCGTGGAGTTCCACGGGAACGGCGACCGATCTCAAGAGCCCCGCCCTCGTCCATGGGCACGCCCAAGAGGCTGGCCGAGCGCTTGGCAATGGTCACCAGCTCTTCCGGGGTATAAAAATCAAGACGCAGCACCATGCCGAAGCGGTCCCGCAACGGCGGAGTCAAAAGACCTGTACGGGTTGTTGCCCCAACCAGGGTAAAGCGCGGCAGATCCATTTTAACGCTGCGCGCTCCGGGCCCCTGACCGATGACCAGATCCAGCTGATAATCCTCCATGGCCGGATAGAGAATCTCCTCTACCACGTGGTTGAGACGATGAATTTCATCGATAAAGAGGACATCGCCCTCCTGAAGGCTGGTGAGGATGGCGGCCAAATCGCCTGCCCGTTCGATCACCGGGCCTGATGTCACTCTGATATTGGCGCCCATCTCGTTGGCAATGACGTAGGCAAGGGTGGTCTTGCCCAACCCCGGAAAGCCGTGCAACAAGACATGATCCAGAGCCTCCCCCCTGGCCTGTGCAGCCTTGAGAGCAATAGCGAGATTGTTCTTCAACTGCTCCTGGCCAATGTACTGGTCAAGCAATTTGGGCCGCAGGGCATGATCAACCGGCTCAACCTCTTCGGCCACAGGGGAAACCAATCGTTCTTCGTGATTCACACCAAGGCCCTCAAGGTCTGACGGAGCAATTCTTCAATTTTCATGACGGCAAAGTCTTTGTCGCCCACCTGCTGCTTGACCAAGGCCAGCGCCTCCCTGGCCCGAGCCGCAGGATAGCCGAGATTCAGCAAGGCGGAAATCGCATCGTGCACCCGCTCGTCTTCTCCCGGCAGAGCAGGAGTCGGAGCAGCGGCGGACAAGGCTTCAGGCACGAACTGTACTTTGTCTTTCAGCTCGAGACAGAGCCGTTCCGCTGTTTTTTTGCCCACACCGGGCAACCGGGTAAGACGGGCCAGATCGTCGTGCAAAATGGCCCGAGCCATTTCCGCCGGAGAAATACCGGCGAGAATGTGCATGGCCAACTTCGGACCTATGCCGGAAACCGTGTTCAACAACTGGAACATCTCCTTTTCCGTGGTCTCAAGAAAACCATACAGGTTAAAGGAATCCTCGCGAACCACGGTCTGGATGTGGAGAAAAACCTCCTCCCCCACCCCCGGCAATCGGCCCTGCCCGTTCTGGGGAAAAAAAACCTCATACCCCACTCCACCCACATCAACAATGAGGGATTCGGGTAGTTTTTTAAACAGCAGTCCTCGCAGGCAGGCAATCATGATGCGCTCGTGAAAAAAGAAAACAGGTCACAGGTCCGTAACACAGAATAAAACACTTACCAAAAAATAACCGTTGTAATCGCAGCTTTTTGCGATTTCAACAATCATTATGGTGTCTATTATGGAAGAATTTTGGCAAGAAGAGAAGCAAAAAGCCTGTGCGTGCACAATCTATCAGTAAATCTGTTCAATCGCCCAAACAATCTCTTCCGGTAGGCGTTCACCAGTGCCGCAGATGCGCGAAAGAGGTCTGCGATGTGTGCTAGTGCACACGAGCAGGCCGATGACAAAGCAGATGCGGTGCTGGTGGACGCTTACCGGTGATTTGCCCGGCAGATGGCTACGGCCAAGGCATCAGCCGCGTCTTGGCTGGGCGAGGCGACAAGCTTCAAGAGAACCCGGACCATCTGCTGCACCTGCTCCTTCGGTGCCTGACCGTAACCGGCCACCGCTTGTTTCACCACGGTGGGACTGTATTCCTCCAGAAGCAAGCCGTGTTGCCTGGCTGCCAGAATCAGCACTCCGCGGGCATGGCCGAGCTTTAAGGCCGAGCGGGGATTGATCGCGGTGAAGATATCCTCAACTCCGACAAGCTGCGGCTTGTAGGCGCTAATAACCTCGCTGATGCCGTCGTAGATTTCTTCAAGCCGCTCGGGAAACGGCTTTTTTTCCGAAGTCCGGATCACCCCGCAGGTAACAAAGGTAAGGTTGTGACCCTGTTGATCGATCACCCCGTAGCCGGTGGCGCGCGAGCCAGGGTCAATCCCGAGAATGCGGACGGGTTCCTTTCCAGACTTAGCTTTGCCCGGGGTCATATCTTAGGAAATTTTTTCCATCAATTCATCGGGGATATCGAAGTTAGCATGCACCTTCTGCACGTCATCAAAATCCTCCAGATTGTCGATGAGTTTCATCAACGAGATGGCTGTCTTTTCCTCGGCCACCTCCACGGTGTTCATGGGGATCATGGAGATGTCGGCCTCAACAAAGCCGACTCCG
>JAHJTI010000218.1 GCA_018829945.1 Pseudomonadota bacterium
ACACCGGAACCCGCTGCCAGCTCCTTCCAACAGAAGATAACGCGCTACCTCACGTACAATGAGGAACGGAAAGCCAAGGCGATACTTTTTAACGCGAACCAGGGCAATCTCCTGCTCAAGACTGTCCCGTATCTTCTGCACATCAACTACCCTGACCTTCCCGGTTTTATCGATGATGCGGACTGTCCGTTCGGCATTCATCTCTTCAACGCGACAGAAGAGTTTCCCCATGAGCTTTTTCGCCGCTACTTCCCCAACTCTACAGCCATGCGGATCGACAGGCCTTCTCCTTTTACCGAAAAGCCCTGCATCCATTCCCTGAAAACCATCGGCAGCATCGGCACCATAGCCCAGTCGGCGATTTCCGATTGCGATTACTGGGTCAGCATCCGCAAGGAAGAGCTTGGCGAAAAGAAGTTGCAGCTGTTACAGGAAAAATGCAAGGCTATCGAAGAATGGGTGATGAAACGTGGCTCGGAAGTCCACTTTTTTCTGGTGGACATTGATCAGACCAAGGAAAACAAATTCGAGTCGGAGACGGACGAAGAATCCGCAGGCTCGGCCATCAAGCTTTTGCTCAAGGATGAGCTTTTTCGTTCCCATATTCTGGTGGCCGGAAAAATGCTCCTCTGGTGGTTTATCCCACCGGGGTTAACCGAAGTCGAATACCGGAGCTTTGTCCAAAACCTTGTTTCACGCAACAAACTCAGGGCCAATGATTTTGTTGACCTCGGCTATCTCTCGGACATCCCAAAAGCAGAGATTTTCGGGGCCTGCCTCTGGCAGATGAACAAGGCCCTGGACAGTCCGTTCAAATCAGTCATCAAGTTTGCCTACCTCGAACTCCTCCTGCGCGGAGATGCAACAAGCCTCCCTTTGTTCTCGGACCGGGTAAAATGCCTGGTAACCTATCCGGAAAAACTCCCGGCCGCGGAACAGGGTGCCATTGAACTGACGGAAATCGACCCATACATCCTGCTGGCTCGGGACATCATCGCCTTGTACACGAGAGAGAAATCCGAACAAAAACGCGCAACCCTTATCCAGGAGTGCCTCTTTCTCAAAACGCTTGAAGGCTTTGAATCACAAAAAAACACCAAATTCGGCCAGACCAGCCACCTGAAGGCAACCATGGACATGATGCAGTCCTGGAACCTGCTGCCTGAAAATTACACCCACTTCATGCGTTTTCGCGACTGGAACTACAAGGAACTCATCGCCTTTGGCGCCAAGGTTCACGACTACCTCATAGAAACATACAAACGGCTTCGCTGGATATTCAAAAGCTTTGGCGCGGAAACAGGGTTGACCATTACCGAACGGGATATCTCAATTTTAGGCCGCAAACTGTTCACTTTCTACGAGCAGAAGCAAAACAAGATCGATTATATCCGCAGCGTTTCCCGCGATCTGATGGTGCAGCGCCATATCACCATCCATATCACCAAATACGAAGGGGTGTTTCACTACTATGCCTTTCAGGGGCAACTTGACCACGAAACGGTGAAATCCAATGTGGAGTCGGTGATCAAGCGGGAAAACAACCTGATCCGGCTTATTGTCTGGCTTTTGGCAAACGGCATTCTTTCCGTCAAAACTCAGCTCCACCTGACAAAAAATTTCCTGCCCATCGACCTGGTGGATATCCAGAAACTCACCGAACTTCTCATAAAGACCTTTCCCATCATCCATTTTTCCCGCATCTCCCCGGCGAACCTGCTCAAGCGAGAAACCGTGCTGCGGGCGCTGGCAATTGTCAATTTTGAAAAAGAGCCGGTAAAGGGATCAAAAACCATGAAATCAACTATGGTTACGGAAAACAGCTACGGTGAATATTTCATTCAGGAATACACCACGACAATCCAGCTCAAGAATGCGATGCGCACCCTGCTCACCCAGCATTATGTGAGCCGCTGGAACAACAATCTGGAAATTTTCATCCCGCAGCAGGACGAACAGAGTTATATCAAAACCCTTCTCGAACGATGATCTAAGACCTCAGAATACGGCGACCCAATGAAAATAGAACTCTACCGCACCGTCCTCTGCCCCCGCTGCCTCTTGGTAAGCCACGCCCTAAAAAAAATCATGGCGCACTCGCCTCACATCGAACTTGAGACTATCGAGGTTGCCACCAATCTGACTCGAACCCGCCAGGCCGGGATCAAAACCGTACCCGCGATCAAGATAGGCAGCGATGTGCTCACCGGCCTTATCCTCACTCCGCAGAAGATCCACCGTTTTATCGAACGACACCTGCCGAATAACGGCACCGGACAAACCCGCCCCGATTACTGAATCAGCCGCCGCCGGATAAGATACCCTGCCAGCCAAACGGCGCAGCCGGTGGCAAGAAGAGAGCCGAGTATTTTCAGCAGGATCGGGTCACCGAACCTCCCATAGCAGAGGATGCGTGCCAGGCTGACAATGGGAGTCAGGGGCAGCATTTCAAGAACGCTCCTGACCGGGGGGGGCATACTCTCAACCGGGAAAAAAATCCCTGAGAAGAGGAAGAGCGGAGTGATGACCAGCGAAGTAAAATAATTGAAAAAATCATAATTTTTCGCCAGCGCTGTCATGATCATGCCGCAAGCTGAAAAGAACATGCCGGAGATAAACAGCATCGGCAGCAGGGCAACAACCCATGGAGAGGGAACCACGCCGAACAGGGGCAACGCCAGCAGCATGATGATGCCCGCCAGCAACCCCTTGCTCGCCCCCCAGACAATCTCCCCGAGAACCACATCCGCCACGCCAAGAGGGGTCATCAGAATGGCCTCGTAAGTTTTCTGCACGGTGAGCCGGGTATAGGAGCCATAAGTCGTTTCAAGCGCTGCGCTGTACATCACCGCCGAGGCAACGAGCCCGGGAGCGATGAACTGCAGATAGGTCAAGCCGGCCACCGGAGCCATATCCCGGCCAAGGCCATAGCCCATGGCCACAAGAAAGAGCAAGGGCTGGCCCAGATTGCCGATCAGGGTGGCCAGGATATGCTTTTTCCACACCCTTCCGTTCCGCAGCCAGATTGTCCAGAAAGAAAACCCGTTCATGACGGTCGAAATTGTAACAAGCCACAATTACGACGGAAT
>JAHJTI010000219.1 GCA_018829945.1 Pseudomonadota bacterium
AAAAACGGACGGATTCCAGGTTGGTGACATTGGCCTGGGTGCTGAGATGGATCGGAATTTCCGGCACAATCCGCCTGGCCACGGCAAGAATTCCCGGGTCGGAGATGATCAGGCCGTCCACTTTCGCCTCGCGGAGTCCGGCGAGATAATCGGGCAGTTCGGCAAGATCGTCATTGTGGGCAAAGATATTGATGGTGGTGTATACTTGCACACTGCGCTCATGGGCATAGGCCACTGCCTGGCTGATTTCCTCTTCGCCGAAATTGGTGGCATGGGCCCGGAGGCTGAATTTTTTCCCGCCGAGATAGACAGCATCCGCGCCATAGTGGATGGCGGTCTGCATTTTTTCAAAATTGCCGGCAGGGGCAAGGAGTTCCGGGAGTTTCATTAACAAGCCTTTTCGTACAGGGGATCGGATGGCTGAAAGTATCGACACTATATACCAGAAAAAGATTGTTGTCGCCATGAGCGGCGGGGTGGATTCCTCGGTGACCGCAGCCCTTTTGCAAAGGCAGGGGGCGCAGGTGCAGGGCGTTTTCATGGCCCTGGCTCAGCCTGATCTGGATGAGCAGGTGCGCCGGGTTCGGGCTGTTGCCGATTTTTTACAAATTCCCCTGAGCGTGGTGGACCTGGCTGAACCATTCCAGCGGGAGGTGATCGATTATTTCTGCGCCAGCTATTTTTCCGGGAAAACCCCCAACCCTTGTGTGGTCTGCAACCGAACCATCAAGTGCGGTCTTCTGCTGGAGCAGGTGCGGCAGAGCTTTGGGGCCGAACTGCTGGCAACAGGCCATTATGCCCGGGTCAGCGGGGATGCGGAAACCGGATATCGGCTGCTGCAGGGGGTCGATTCCAAAAAGGACCAGTCCTATTTCCTTGGACTTCTCACCCAGGAGCAGCTGGCCCACCTCTGTTTTCCTCTGGGCGGATTCCGAAAAGAGCAAGTCTACGAAATGGCCGCCGAATTCGGCCTGACTTTCCACCATACCCCTGAGAGTCAGGATATCTGTTTTTTGAAACAGAGTTCGGTGGGAGAATTTCTGGCTTCCCACTTTCCGGGGCAAGAGCGGCCCGGCCCGATGTTGACAAGGCAGGGTAAGGAGCTTGGTCGGCATGAGGGGATACATCGATACACCATCGGCCAGCGGAGGGGGTTGGGGCTGCCGGACGCCACCCCCTGGTATGTGGTGGGGCTTGATCCGGAGCGGGATGCGGTGCTGATCGGCAAGGATGCGGATCTGTGGCAGCGGGAGGTGCTGCTGCCACATGTGCACTGGCAGAGCGGAGAACCTCCATTCTTGCCCCGGGTGTGTATGGTGAAAATCCGTTCCCGGCATCCGGCGAGCCAGGCAGAGATCACCCCGCAGGACAATGGCGGAGTGCGGCTGACTTTTGCCCAGCCGCAGCGGGCGGTGACTCCCGGTCAGTTTGCGGTTTTTTATGAGGATGATATTGTTTTCGGCTGTGGCGAGATCGGGAAATAACCCGAAATTTGTGTTTGTCAGACGCGCCGGAAAAACGATACACTGATCGGGATACCGCGTTTGCCGAAGCCATATCTTTTTGCACGGCAGACATTTCCGATCGCCTTGAACCCGCTGAGGCCCATTATGAGCGCACTTATCTCCAAAACCAAGATTGTGGCCACTCTGGGGCCGGCATCTTTTTCAGTCCCCGTGCAGCGGCGTTTGATGGCTGCCGGGGTCGATGGCTTCCGGTTGAATCTTTCCCATGGAGATTTTGAAGAGCATGCCGGGGTGATCGCCAGCCTGCGTAAAATCAGTGCGGAAACGGGTCGGCCGGTGGCCATCATCGTTGATCTGCCCGGACCGAAAATGCGGCTGGGAAAAATTGCCAAGCCGATTACCGTGCGGCGCGGCGCCAAGGTTCGCTTTTTACCGGAAGGGGTTTCCCGTCCGGGGCCAGGCATATTTTTGCCCCACGAAATCTCCGGTTTGGCCCAGGGGCTGCGGCCGGGCTCCATTATTTTTGTCGGCGACGGCATGATGCAGTTCAGGGTCAAGGCCATACAGGGGGAGATTGTCGAAACCGAAGCCCTGGTGGCCGGGGTTGTGCGCTCCAATAAAGGGGTCAATATCCCCGGCTACAATGCGCCTGCCGGAGTGCTCACCGCGCAGGACAAACGCGGCATAGCCTTTGCCGTCAAGCACAAGGCCGATGTGATCTGCATCTCTTTTGTCGGCAACGCCGACGACATGCTGGCTGCCCGTGCGCTATTGCCGCAGAGCGGGAATTACCGTCCCTGTCTGCTGGCCAAGATCGAACGGCGGCAGGCGGTGGCGCATCTCGACGATATTCTGGCCGAGGCCGACGCGGTGATGGTGGCCCGGGGCGATCTCGGCATCGAACTGCCCATCGAGGAGATTCCGGGGCTGCAGAAGGATATTATTCACCGGGCCAATGTGACGGCTAAGCCGGTGATCGTCGCTACCCAGATGATGCTCTCCATGGTCGATAATGCCCGGCCCACCAGAGCGGAGGTTACCGACGTGGCCAACGCCATCCTTGATGGCGCCGACGCCATCATGTTTTCCGAGGAGACCGCTATCGGCCATGACCCGGTGGCGGTGGTCCGGATCGCCAAGAAAATCGCCCGCCAGACTGAACGGCGGTTGGTCAAGAGCGGCGGCGTCGCCCTGGAGGTTCGGGCTGCGATCCGTTCCGAAGACAGCATCGATGACTTGATCAGCAGTGCCACCTGTGATGTTCTGGAGAACCGGACCGTGGACCTGGCCGTAACCCCGACCGCCACCGGAACCACGGCCCGGCGTATCGCCCGGCTGCGGCCGCGGCCCTGGATTGTGGCAATCACCGATAATCCGACGGTCCGCAACATCCTCACCCTTTCCTCCGGGGTTTTTCCTCTGGGCGTTCCCTCCGTGGCCCTTTCGGATTTCGAATTGGCCAAACGGATCAAGGACGCCGGTCTGCTCCGGCCAGGGACGCGGCGGCTGGTGATCACCGCCGGCTCTTTGCTGGGGGTGGCGGGCACCACCAACAGCCTGAAGATTATCGATGTTTTCTGAGTATTTGGAATCGGGTGTATTGCAAATTCTGACTGAAAACAGTATGCCACAGACATGAACATCACGGGCTCGAGTAAAAAAAAAATCGCCATTGCCACCCTTGGCTGCAAGGTCAACCAGTTTGAGTCGGCGGCCTTTTTGTCGGAGCTGGCCCAACGGGAAGTGGAGTTGGTCCCTTTTTCCCATCCCGCGGAAGTGTATATCATCAATACCTGTGCGGTTACGGCCAGGGCTGGAGCCCAGTCGCGTCAGCTGATCCGGCGAGCCCTGCGCGCCAACCCGGAGGCCAGGCTGATCGTGACCGGCTGCTATGCGCAGATCGCCACCCAGGATATCCTTGATATCGCCGACTCTCCCATCTGCATTGTCGGCAACGGCTGCAAGCACCGCCTGGTGGAAGTGGCCCTGGCAGGTCGCCACTGCGATCTGGAAATGCACCTGGGCAATATTGCCGGGCAAAAGGAGATATGCCCGCTCACCGCCACCAGCTTTGGGGAGCGGACCAGGGCATATCTCAAGGTGCAGGACGGCTGTAACAGCTTCTGTTCGTATTGCATCGTGCCCTATGCCCGGGGGCGCAGCCGAAGCCTTGCTCCGGACAGGGTCGTAGCCCAGGCCGAAATTTTTGCTGACCATGGCTACAAGGAGCAGGTGCTGACCGGCATCCATCTCGGTCATTACGGCCATGACCTCACGCCTGAAACGGATTTGCGCGAATTATTGACCCTGCTTCTGGACCGGAACCTGCCGGTGCGATACCGCTTGAGTTCTCTGGAGCCAACCGAAATAACCGAGAAACTCCTGACCCTTATGGCGGAATCGCCATCAATCATGCCCTATCTGCATATTCCCCTGCAGAGCGGAGATGACCGGATTTTGCAGAAGATGAACCGTCGCTATCCCGCCGCCACCTTCGCTAAGGTCGTGGAGCAGAGTGTGGCGCGGTTGCCCGATGTGGCCATCGGCGTGGATGTGCTGGTCGGGTTTCCCGGCGAGGACGAGGCGGCTTTTCGCAACACCTATGCCCTCATTGAGTCGCTGCCGGTGAGCTATCTGCATGTGTTCCCCTATTCGAAACGACCGGGGACCCCGGCCGCCACCATGACTGATCAGGTTTCTAAGGCCGAAAAGGACGAAAGGGTTGCGCTCCTGAGGGATTTGGATAATAAAAAACGGACCGCTTTTTACCGCAATCACCTGGGCAGCGTCCGGCAGATTCTGGTGGAAGGACGTAAGCAGGGTCGCCTGTTGCGAGGGTATACCGGAAATTATATCCCGGTCTCCTGCGAGGGGGACAGTTCTCTGGTGAATCAGTTGGTTACGGTGCGTCTTGAAGAACTCACCGAAGATGGGGTGCTGGGCAGAATTGTCAGATGATGCTTTGCCACGAGACCGAGAAAGACAAGAAATCTGGTGATTATTTTTTCGGAACACAGGCCATCGCGACCCGATGTGTTTCCCTTTTTTTGTGGTTTCGCGGGGTTCGTGGCTAAAAAATTTCTTTATTTACGAGATTGTCATGATTGGGGAAATAATAGCCATCGGCGATGAACTCACCTCCGGGAGCGTGCTGAACACCACCAGCTATTTCGCGGCCAGCCATCTTTTTGCCGCGGGTCATGAAATTCTGGCCATGACCACTGTCGGGGATGATCCTGAACTCATTGGCCGGACTTTGCAGCGTGCCCTGCAACGGGCGGATTTTGTCATCGTCACAGGGGGCTTAGGTCCGACCACCGACGATTTGACCAATGCCGCCGTTTCCTCGGCCCTTTCTCGTCCTGCCACCTTTTATCCGGAAATATTCAAAAAAATCCAGGACGATGGCAAGAATCTGCCAACCGGTCAGCAGATATCCCTTGAAAAATTGGCCTGGTTGCCGGAAGGGGCCCATGCGCTGCACACGGAAGCAAAGATGGCTGGATATTTTCTGGTGCAGGACGGCAAGCCTATATTTTTTCTGCCGGGGGTACCGCAGGAAATGAAGGCTCTGCTTCTTGATACGGTGATTACCCGGCTGGCTGTCTGGGAAGGAGATGAGGTCCGGCAGGTACGCCAGAAAGTCTACAAGGTGGTAGGGTTGGGTGAATCGGAGATCAACCGGAAGCTTGCCCACCTGGAGGGGCGTGATCCCCGGGTCCGGATCGGCTACTATCCGGTTTTCCCTGAGGTGCATGTCAGTCTGACCGTTACCGGGGCTTCAAGCCAGGAGGCCAAGGCGGTTTTGCAAAAATACGATGGGCAGGTGACACCCTTGCTCGGTGATTGTTGTTACGGGTCCGGCACCGACACTCTGGAGAGCGTGGTCGGCGGGTTGCTGGCCGAACGCGGCCAAACGGTGGCCGTGGCGGAATCCTGCACCGGCGGGCTTATCGGTCATACCCTGACCAGGGTCTCCGGGAGTTCCTCCTATTTTATTGGGGGGGTGGTGGCGTACAGTGACGCTTTAAAGGAGCGGTTGCTCGGAGTTAACCGGGAAATCATCTTGCGTTGCGGCGCGGTCAGTGCGGAAACTGCCAGGAGCATGGCCGAGGGGATGCGGCGGGTGACAGCCGTTGATTATGGGCTTGCCGTAACGGGAATTGCCGGACCGGGCGGCGGCACGGAAGACAAGCCGGTGGGCACGGTCTATTTCGGCTTGGCTAGCCCGGATAAAACCCAGACCTTTCTTTTTCATTTTTCCGGGGATCGCTGGCAGATTCAGGCCCGGGCCAGTCAGACGGCGCTTGATCTTTTGCGCCGGCACCTGCTTGGGCTTAATAGCTTGGTCTTGATAATGAATGAAGGACAGAGTAAAAAGAACCAATTATAAACCATCCTACTGAGGGAGATATTACACATGGCCGTTGCCGACGAAAAGAACAAAACCCTTGATACCGCTATTTTTCAGATACAGAAGCAGTTCGGCAAGGGATCAATCATGCGGCTTGGCACCGACGAGCGTGAGGCGGTGGCGGTCATCCCCACCGGCAGCCTGAGTATCGATATTGCCACCGGGGTCGGCGGCGTGGCCCGAGGGAGGATCACGGAAATCTACGGTCCGGAATCTTCCGGCAAGACAACCCTGGCCCTGCATATTATCGCCGAGGCCCAAAAGGCCGGGGGCAGCGCCGCATTCATCGATGCCGAGCATGCCCTGGACATCAGCTATGCCGAGCGCCTCGGGGTCAAGGTTGATGATCTTCTGGTTTCCCAGCCCGATTATGGTGAGCAGGCCTTGGAGATCGCTGAGATTCTTATTCGCAGCGGGGCGGTGGATGTCATCGTCGTGGACTCGGTGGCGGCTCTGGTGCCCAAGGCGGAGATTGACGGCAACGCGGGGGATTCGCATGTCGGCCTTCAGGCCAGGCTCATGTCCCAGGCCATGCGCAAGCTCACCGGGGTGCTCAAGCGCACCAATACCGCGATCATTTTTATCAACCAGATCCGGATGAAAATAGGGGTCATGTTCGGGAGCCCGGAAACCACGACCGGCGGCAACGCCCTTAAGTTTTACAGCTCGCTTCGCCTCGATATTCGGCGGAAGGAAGCCATTAAAGACGGACAGGAGGTGATCGGTAACCGGACCAAGGTCAAGGTGGTGAAAAACAAGATGGCTCCGCCCTTCAAGGAGGCTGAGTTCGACATTATCTATGGAGAAGGTGTCTCCAAGGTTGGAGACCTGCTTGATCTGGCCACGGCCCAGGATATTGTCGAGAAAAGTGGCGCCTGGTACTCCTATAACGGCGAACGCATTGGCCAGGGCCGCGAGAACTCCAAGGTCTTCCTGAAGGAGCATCCGGAGATGTGCGTTGAACTTGAAAGAAAGGTGCGCCTGGGCTATGGTCTTCCTGTGGCCGGGGAAAAAACACCGGCTGTTGCAGCCGGCTGATTCACCGGATAAAAAATATTTTTTGTGAGAAGCGGGATGCGGATGCGTCCCGCTTCTGTAATTTGAAGGAATGCACCAATGACCGGAAACGAAATACGCAAACGATTCTTGACCTACTTTGCCGATAAAGGCCATACTGTGGTGGAAAGCTCACCCCTGGTGCCCCACGACGACCCGACCCTGCTGTTCACCAATGCCGGGATGGTTCAGTTCAAGCGGGTTTTCATGGGCGAGGACAAGCGGGACTATGTTCGGGCTGCAACCTGCCAGCGCTGCGTACGGGCGGGCGGCAAGCACAATGACCTGGAGAATGTGGGCTACACTGCGCGGCATCATACCTTTTTCGAGATGCTCGGCAATTTTTCCTTTGGCGATTATTTCAAAAAAGACGCTATCCAATACGCCTGGCATTTTCTCACCAAAGAAATTGGCCTTGATCCTGAAACACTCTGGGTCTCGGTGTTTGAAGATGATGACGAGGCTTTCGGCCTCTGGGAAAAGGTCAAAGATCTGCCCCAGGGCCGTATTGTCCGGATGGGAGAAAAAGATAATTTCTGGGCCATGGGGGATACCGGTCCATGCGGTCCCTGTTCGGAAATTCATATCGACCAGGGGGCGGAGGCCGGCTGCGGCAGACCCGATTGCAAGCTCGGCTGTGATTGCGACCGGTTTCTTGAGGTCTGGAATCTGGTGTTCATGCAGTTCAATCGGAGCGAGGACGGCACTCTGACGCCGCTGCCCAAGCCGAGCATAGACACCGGTATGGGCCTTGAGCGCATTGCCGCCGTTACCCAGGGGAAGTTCACCAACTACGATTCCGATCTGTTTGCCGGAATTATCGCGGCCATCGCGCAAGCCGCCGGAGTGCGATACGGAGAGGATGCTGCGGTCAATACGGCCTTGCGGGTTATCGCCGATCACAGCCGCGCCACCACCTTTCTGGTGGCCGATGGAGTGCTGCCCTCCAACGAGGGCAGGGGCTACGTGCTCCGCCGCATCATGCGGAGGGCCATTCGTTTTGGTCGGACTCTCGGGCTGAAAAAACCATTTCTTTCCGAGGTGATTGAGGCGGTCATCGGAGAGATGGGCGAGGCGTATCCCCATCTCCATGAGGCACGGGAACTCCTGGCCAAAGTAGTGTACAACGAAGAGGTACGTTTTCTGGAAACCCTGGATCACGGGTTGGCCATGTTGAGCCAGGAACTGAAACGGTTGCGGGAGGCAGGTGAGAAGACGGTGGCCGGGGACTTTATCTTCAAGCTCTACGACACCTACGGTTTTCCTGTGGATATCGTCAAGGACATCGCCATTGAAAGAGGCATGCTCGCGGATGAAGCGGGATTCAATTCGGCCATGGAGGTGCAGCGCAGCCAGTCCAAAAAATCATGGAAAGCCACCTCGCTTGCGGAAATGGGGCCCGGTGTTCGTGGCCTGATCGACAAGGGAGTGCGTCCGCGGTTTGTCGGCTACGAAACGAGGCATCACCGCGCCCCTATCATCGGACTGGTGAGCGCAACCGGGGACGCTATTGAACAGGCCGGTACCGGAGAGCAAATATCCCTGGTCTGCCCGGAAACCCCGTTTTACGCGGAATCCGGCGGACAGAGCGGCGACCGGGGCATGATCATCGGGCCGCACGGCAAGGGTCGGGTGGAAAATACCGTGGCTGTGGGGGATGGGCTCATCCTCCATCAGGCCGAGGTTGTGGAAGGGTGCCTGGCCCTTGGCGAGACCGTCGAACTCAAGGTGGCGGAAGGGCGGCGCCAGCGCACGGCCAACAATCATACCGCCACCCATCTATTGCAGGCCGCTCTGCGCGAGGTGCTTGGGGAACATGTGAAGCAGTCCGGCTCTTTGGTCAATCCGGATAGGCTTCGATTCGATTTTACCCATTTTTCCCCTCTCACCCGCGAGGAGCTTGCCCGGGTGGAAAAGATCGTCAATGAGGGTATCCGGGCAAATGCCCAGGTGTCCACCGATGTGCTTGACCGGGAGGAGGCGATCCGGGGCGGGGCCACGGCTCTGTTCGGCGAGAAATATGAAGCCAGTGTCCGGGTTGTGGCGGTGGGGGAAATAAGCAAGGAGCTGTGCGGCGGCACCCATGTGGGCGCGACCGGCGAGATTGGCCTTTTTAAGATTCTGAGCGAAAGCGGCATCGCCGCCGGAGTGCGGCGGATCGAGGCGGTAACCGGCCCCGGTGCCATGGAGCGGTTCCAGCAGGTTGAGGAGCAGTTGGCAATGTTGTCCGCCAAGCTCAAGACCTCTCCGGAGGAACTTGCCGGAAAGCTGGAAAAAATGCTGGCCCGCCAGAAAGAGCTGGAACGGGAGGTGAGTCGGTTGACTGCGGATCTTT
Organism: Pseudomonadota bacterium; assembly: GCA_018829945.1. Taxonomy (GTDB): domain Bacteria; phylum Desulfobacterota; class Desulfobulbia; order Desulfobulbales; family Desulfurivibrionaceae; genus Thiovibrio. The sequence goes on from JAHJTI010000219.1 coordinate 9,272, forward strand.
CCGTGAATGACCTTGACGACATGCTTGGCAATGCCCGGGAGATTTCCGGAGTGAAGGTGGTTGTCGCGCAGATCGCCATTGATTCGCCGAAAACCATGCGGGAGGTCGGCGATAAGGTCCGGGACGGGTTGAGCAGCGGCATCGCTGTTTTGGGCGGCGTCTTTGAAGGAAAAGTGAGCCTACTGGCCATGGTCACCAAGGATATGACCTCCCGGTTCCATGCCGGTCAGATTGTGAAAGAGGTGGCGGCCATGGTGGGGGGCAGCGGCGGCGGGCGTCCGGATATGGCCCAGGCCGGGGGGACCATGGCTGATAAATTGCCGGAAGCGCTTTCGGCGGTGGGCGGTATCATCGCCGGGCTGGGCGCAAAAGCTTCCTCTTAAGTCAATTACCCACGGAAAAACAATTAGGTTGGGTTGTGTTTCGGTAGAAATACCCAGTGGAAAAAGAGGGGGAAAAGCAGGGGGAAAATGTATTGACATGCAAAATAAATTCGATTAGAACCGTTCAATTGTTAATGAACAGGCATTCATTTCACGCGCACATTCTAAGAATTTTTCATATATCAATTGTAAAGAAAAATGGGGGCCAGTAATGATTACCATCGACCTGACCATGCTCATTCAGATTGTCAATATGCTCTTGCTTATTGTCGTTCTGAATGCAGTGTTGTACAAACCGATTCGCTCAATTATCGAAGAGCGGCAGAAAAAGATCGACGGCCTGGACGAAGGCATTGATCAATTCAAGAAAAATGCCGTTTTGCGTCTCGATGAGTTTGGTCAGAAGATGAAGGATGCCAGGATCAAGGCCAAAAAAGAGTATGAAACAGCCCGCAGTGCGGCTCTTGCCGAAAGTGCGGAAAAATTGGCTGGAATCCGCAAGGGAGTTGACGCAGAGAAGACCGGTCAACTTGCCGAAATAGAAAAAGAGTTTGCTTCGGCCCGCTCTGAGCTGCAGGGACAGGTTACCGGGTTTGCCGGCGAGATGGCCGGCAAGGTTTTGGGGAGGGCTCTGTAAATGAAGAATACAAATTGGAAAAAAAATGCAACGGCAGCCTTGTCGGTGCTTCTGGTTCTGAGCTGTGCCGCTGCGGCATATGCTTCGGGCGATGGCGCGATCCCCAGAGAGAAGTGGCTGGATCTTTTGTGGCGTACCACGAACTTTGCCGGTTTGGCGTTCATTTTGGTGTTTTTTCTGAAAAAACCCTTTTCCGTTGGGTTGAGCAGTCGCCGGGACGGCATCAAGGATCAGCTTGATGCGCTTGAATCCCGCAAGGCGGAAGCAGAACAGCTGTACACCGAGGCGGAGGCCAAGCTTGCCAGGCTCGATGATGAGGTGAACGCTATCATCACCGAAGCGGTCAAACAGGGTGAAGTAGAAAAGGAAAAGATCATTGCCGATGCCGAGCGCAATGCCGGCGATATCAAACGGCAGGCAGAGATGGCCGTGGCTCATGAGATTGCCGAGGCCAAAACCCGTTTGAAAAGTGAAGTTGCCGAGCAAGCCGTGCTGCTGGCCGAAGAATTGATCAAAAAGAATATTCAGCCTGCGGATCAGAGCAGGATGGTTGAGCTGGCTCTTGATAAGGTGGGGGGTATCCAGTGAAGAATACAGTATTAGCAAAGCGATACGCCAAGGCGCTGTTTGCCGTTGGCAAGGAGGGGAATACCTTCGCGGAATTCACCAAAACCCTCAATTCCATGTCTGAGCTCTTTGTCGGCATGCCCGAGGTGGCCGATGCCCTGACCAACCCGCTCTATCCGGTTGAGGCGCGGGAGAAGGTAATGGAGCATCTTCTCGCCTCCATGCAGGTTTCCCAGGTTCTGGGTAATTTTTTCAAGCTGCTGGTTCAGAAAAAACGTGCGAATATCCTGCCCGACGTCGCTGCCGTATTTCAGGCGATGGTCGATGCGGATAACAATATGTGTCAGGGGACGGTGGTTTCGGCCATGGAGCTGACCCCCGAACTCAGCGCTAAAGTTAAGGCAACATTGGAAAAAATAACCGGCAAGCAGGTCGTCCTTACGGCCCAGGTCGATCCGTCCATCATCGGTGGGATCGTGGCCAAGGTCGGTGATTTGGTGCTCGATGGAAGCATCCGGTCACAGCTGGCTGGTTTAAAAGAATCCATTAAGGGGAGTGAATAAGACAAATGCAGATCAAAGCCGAAGAGATCAGTCAAATTATCAAGGGGCAGATCAAGGATTACGAAAGTAAAGTTGATCTGAGTGAAACCGGCACCGTAATCTCCGTTGGTGACGGTATTGCTCGTGTGTACGGGGTTGAAAAGTGCATGGCCATGGAGCTGCTGGAGTTTCCCGGCGGCGTACTGGGCATCGCCTTGAACCTTGAAGCGGACAACGTTGGTTGTGCGCTTCTTGGTGACGTGCGAAAGATTAAGGAAGGCGACACCGTAAAACGGACCGGTCGTATTGCCGAGGTTCCCGTTGGTCCTGAGATGGAAGGCCGCGTCGTTGACGGCGTGGGCACCCCCATTGACGGCCAGGGCCCCCTGAATGCCAAGCACAGTTCCAAGATCGAAGTGCTGGCCCCTGGCGTTATCGCCAGGAAATCAGTGCATGAGCCCTGCTACACCGGCGCCAAGGCGGTTGACGCCATGACTCCGGTTGGCCGTGGCCAGCGCGAACTGGTTATCGGCGACCGTCAGATCGGTAAGACTGCCCTCTGCGTCGATGCGATCATCGCCCAGAAATACACCGATGTGCATTGCGTTTATGTTGCCATCGGCCAGAAGAAATCAACGGTGGCTCTGGTTGTTGAGGCGCTCCGTAAGCATGGCGCCATGGAATACACCACCGTGGTAGCTGCCTGCGCCTCTGATCCGGCTCCCATGCAGTATGTTGCCGCTTTTGCCGGTTGCGCCATGGGCGAGTACTTCCGTGACAATGGCCAGCACGCTTTGATCATTTATGACGATCTTTC
>JAHJTI010000220.1 GCA_018829945.1 Pseudomonadota bacterium
AGGAATCTGTGTAAGATTCACTGATTCATGTCGTTTTTCCTCTTTTTTGGGTGACAACGAAAAATGCGCTATATCGCTGATCTTCACATCCATTCCCCATTTTCCCGCGCGACCAGCAAGGCTGGAAACCTGCAAGGACTTGCGGCCTGGGCCAGAGTCAAGGGCATCCACCTGCTCGGCACCGGCGATTTTACCCATCCCGGCTGGTTCAGTCAGCTCAAGGAGCAATTGATCCCTGCCGAACCGGGATTTTTCAAGCTCAAGGATGAAGCAATCCTACCTGCCATGCCGCAGGTCGCACCGGAAGCTCTCCCCTGCCGTTTCCTGCTCACGGCCGAGATCAGCTCCATCTACAAACGCCACGGAGCGGTGCGCAAGGTGCATAACCTGCTCTACGTGCCCGATTTCGCCTCGGCGGAACGGATAAACTCGGTCCTGGCGGGCATCGGCAATATCGAGTCCGACGGCCGCCCCATTCTGGGCCTTGACTCCCGCGATCTTCTCGAAATCCTTCTCGAAAAGGCACCCGAAGGCTTTCTGGTCCCGGCCCACATCTGGACACCGTGGTTCTCCCTGTTCGGCTCACGCTCCGGCTTTAATACCATTGAAGAGTGCTACGGCGACCTCAGCCCGCATGTTTTCGCTCTGGAAACCGGCCTCTCCTCGGACCCGGACATGAACCGGCTCATCCCGGCGCTGGACCGCTTCGCCCTGATCTCCAACTCCGATTGCCACTCTCCCGGCAAGTTGGGCAGAGAAGCCAATATCTTCAACACCGGCTTCAGCTTTTTCGATATGCAGCAGGCCCTGAAAAATCCCCTGACCGATGCCTTTGCCGCAACGATCGAATTCTACCCGGAAGAAGGGAAATACCATTGCGACGGCCACCGGAACTGCAAGGTCTGCCTTGAGCCGGTTAAAACCAGAAAGATCAACGCAATCTGTCCGGTCTGCACCAAACCCCTCACCGTTGGGGTCCTGCACCGGGTCATGGAACTTGCCGAACGCACAGAGCCATATTACCCGCCGGGCTCCCCTGCCGTGCACAGCCTTATCCCACTACCCGAAGTATTGGGAGAAATTCTCGGAGCAGGGCCTGCCACCAAGGGGGTTATGGCCCTGTATGGCAAGGTCATTGACCGCTTCGGCTCGGAATTCAACCTGCTGCTCAATACACCGGTGGAGGAAATAAACCGAATGTCCCCGGTGCTGGGCGAGGCAGTAGCCCGCATCCGCACAGGCAAGGTTATCCGCACCCCTGGCTACGATGGCGAATTCGGAGTGATCCGAGTCTTTGCCGCAGGAGAGCGTGAGGAACTGGCCGGTCAAATCAGCTTGCTTGCCGGAAAAAAGACAATTCCTTCCCCGAAAAAAAAACACCACGCCCCGCTCCCTCTTGAGCAAAAAAACACTTCTGTTACAGACAGGAAACCGGACACGAGAAAATCCAATCCGGAACAACTTGCCGCCATCAACAGCAGAGCGGAGTCCATCCTGGTTGCTGCAGGGCCGGGCACCGGCAAGACCTTTACCCTTGTGGCCAGGATCGAACATCTGCTCACCGCAGAAAATGCCCACCCGGAAAAAATGGTGGCCATCACCTTCACCAACCGGGCAGCCCGCGAAATGCAAGCACGGCTGGATCGGGATATCGGCGAGGCCGCCCATTCCATCTTCGTGGGTACCTTCCACGGGTATTGCCTGAGTGTATTGCGCAAAGAAACCCAGGACCTCATGGTTATAGGCGAGGATAACCGCGACCTCTATCTGCGCAAAGTCTTCCCGGATTTACCCCGGGCCGAACTCTCTGTTCTCAAAAAACAGCTGACCGCCCATGTTGACCAACTGAACCGGGGGACTTTCCCTGCCGATGGTGCCCTGCCGGATTTACTCCAGCGATATTTCGCCTCATTTACACCTAACAAGGCCATTGACCTTGACCTGGTTGTCCCCTTGTGTGTGGAGCGTCTCCAAAATGACCCCGCCTTTTCCGGGCAAGTCACCGGCCGGGTGACTCATCTCTTTGTTGATGAGTTCCAGGATCTCAACCACCCCCAGTACCAGTTGGTCCTGTTGCTCGGCGAGCAGGCGCGGGTATTCGCCATCGGCGATCCCAACCAGGCCATTTACGGATTTCGCGGCAGCGACCTCACCTTGTTTCAGCGGTTTCGTGAAAAGCCGGGCGTGACCGCCCTTCCCCTGATCCGTAATTACCGGTCGGCCCCGGCCATCATCGATGGTGCCGTCTCCCTCATCCGCCGAAATCGACAAAGCGGCGACACCCAGCTTATGGCGGAAAGCGAGAGCACACGTCTCATCGAGTGGCATCAGGCCGCCAATGCTCAGGCCGAAGCGGATTTTATCGTGCGTCGGATCGAAGAGGGGCTGGGCGGCATCAACAGCCTTTCCAGGCACACAGATCGGAACGGAGCCCAGACCAGAAGTTTTGCCGATTTCGCTGTTCTCTATCGACTCAGCCAGATGGCCGAGCCCATCGCCGAAGCCTTGCACCGCAAAGGCATCCCTTTCCAGCTCGTTGACGCCACCCCCTTTTATCTGGAGCCTGCTCTTAAAATTGCTTACCATTTTCTTCTGGCCAGTGCTCCGGCCTCGGGGTTAAGCGAACATCTTGTGTTGATGGCAGACCTTCCTGGGATCGGGGAGGCAACCATCTCCCGCATGGAAAAAGAACTCCCCCTCCATTGTCATGATTTCCATGATGCGGCGCTCGCTCTTCCTCTTCCGGCCACCACAGCAAAAATCATTCGGAAAATCGACAAAGATCTCAAAAAATTCCGCACAGCCTCAAAACAGGGTCTTGCCCCGCCTCTGGCCGAGGCCATGGTCGGACTGGGCATCGACCCTCAGATTCCGGAAGCCAAACGGCTGCTCCAACTTGCCAACGTTTTTGGCGACGACCTCCAATCTTTTTGCGAACATCTCAGGCAAAACGCCCAGGCCACCTCCTATGACGAACGGGCTGAATCCGTGGCTCTTATGACTATGCACGCCGCAAAAGGGCTGGAGTTTCCAGTGGTTTTTCTGGCCGGACTTGAAGAGGAGATTCTTCCGTGCTCAATTGCCAACCTGCACTGCGATGTGGAAGAAGAGCGTCGCCTGCTGTATGTTGCCATGACCAGAGCGCGGGAAAGCCTGATTATAAGCTCAGCAGCAAGCCGCACCATTTTCAACCGGACCGCCGAACACCGGGTCTCCAGGTTTATTCAGGAAATTCCCGCCTCGTTGCTGACCGAGACTGACCAACCCTTGTCCAAAAAACGAAATGGCCGCAATCGGCAGCTACAACTTTTTTAGCAAAATTCTCACAAGCTTTTTATCTAAAACAGGACTTTCATGCACAACGATGACAAACCCGCGCCAAGGACCATTCGAATCGGCGCAGCCAATGTCGGGCTGATCGGACTCGACCAGGCTTTGAACAAGGCTCTGAGCGAAGCAATGGAGGAAGAAGCGGCGGTGGATTTTCTTTTTACTGCCATTGCCGAGGACAACTACGTCCCCGCACCGGCGGAACCGGTCTACCGCGAAGCTTTACGAGCCGAATATCGCCGCCGACAGGGTATTGCGGTGGCTGACTCGGGAATCCTAACAATCCGGGTGCTGGGCTCCGGGTGCGTTACCTGCAACAAACTCAGCGCCATGCTTTTCGAGGCCCTGCAGAAATTCGGCTTGGCAGCCGACATGGAATCGGTGCACGATCTGGACGAAATCTGGCGATTCGGGGTCACAAAAACCCCGGCTCTGATCATCAACAATACGGTAAAATGCGCCGGGCGGATGCCGTTTCCGGCAGAGGTTGATGAGTGGGTAAAGGAAGAGAGTGAAAAATTACGAATGAAGAGTGTAGAATAAAAATTATTTTCTTAAATCAAAAAACCATCACCAACCCACGGAGGACTTTACCTATGAGCGCACACGATCACCACGATGACCCGCACGGCTATGGCCACGATGAACCGGAAACCTGTTTCAAGGTGGGGATTGTTTTCCTCTGCGTTATTGCCGCTCTGTACCTGATCTCGCTCTAGCGGAAGGAGCGCTTGCGAGCAGACCTGGCGCATTGCCCTGTTCTGCTCGCGACTTTTTTCGCAATAATCCGCTGCGCTGCATTCTTACCTTTTCACTCACCCTGAGGTGATCATGGACATTGCCCGAAAAATAGAATCTTCTGAAACCCGAATCACCAAGGCGGTGTTTCCAAATACCACCAACCATTACGCGACTCTGTTCGGCGGCACGGCCCTGCAGTGGATGGACGAAGCAGCCTTTATCACCGCCACCCGTTTCTCCCGACAAAAAATCGTCACGGTGTGTTCGGACCGCATCGACTTCAAAACCCCGATTCCGTCAGGAACCTTTGTCGAACTGGTCGGACGGGTGGTCAAGGTCGGCAACACCAGCATCCAGGTTCAGGTGACCGTCTATCTTGAGCAGATGTATGACACAACCCATGAAAAGGCCATTGAAGGACTTTTCACCTTTGTCGCGGTTGACGATGCCATGCGCCCGATTCAGGTAAATAAATAAGGGCTCTTTTGCCCGGACTGGAAGGCTCATGAAAAATTACGCCGCAACCACTTTATTTTTTGATTCACCCCGGAGAATCTGTATACTATGAAATAAGAACTTTGATGCGGTTGATGCCGACACGGCAATCTTCATACGGTGCAGAGGTCAGCCATGCCCCTCTCTAATTTTCCCCAGGCTGTAATCCGTTTTGAAATCCAGGTGTACCAACGCCCCAGCGATGAGAAACGGTTACGCGACACCCACATCGCCTTTTCCGGTGCGCCCCAGAAACATCCGACCAACGCACATAAAATTGTTTTGGTGGTCGATCCATACAGTGACAGCACCTTTTATTACGAATTCAACACCACGGACATCTCCTTCGTTGAAGAATTAGCCAACATCGTCACCATGGACGGCGAGGTGATTCCCATGGCCAGGGTCTGGGTCAAGAAAAAAAGCATTGCCATACGCAGCACCCCCTTTGTCGTGGAAAGCACAAGACCGTAGGATTCACCACCAAATTCTCCGCCCTTATCCTGAAAGAGGTGAGTCTTTTTCTCGGATGTCCGCTTTTGATTTTTACAATCTTTTTTCGTTTTTTTGCGAACATCTTGCGCTTACCCCGGCCCAAGGCGGGAAGGAGAATGCTGTCCACAGTGAAAATCTGAATTTCCATCGCCCATGGCACGCATCATGCGTTTCTTTTTCGGCAAGAGGCGATTGTCAGACTGTCCCAATATTTCTTTACAAAAAGAGGCGCGGCCATGAACGACATCAAAAAAATTCTGGTTCCCACGGATTTTTCCGAACATTCAAACAGGGTCCTGCAATCCGCCATCATGATCGCCCGCAAATTCGATGCGGCCATCGAGGTGGTTTTTGTGGTGGAAAGCCTTGATGCCTATGCCGGCTTTGCGATACCCCACCCGCCGCTGGAAACCCTTGAAAAAGAGCTTTTCGAGCGGGCCAAGCGCAAAATGACTGAATTTCTCGAGGAAAACATGGAAAAGGGTATCCCGCATGCAAGCGCGGTACTCAAGGGCAATGCCCCGAAAGAAATCGTCCGCCACGCCGAAGCCAAAGGCTGCGATATGATTATGATCGGCACCCGTACCTGCAAAGGAGTGGAAAAAACTCTGTTCGGCAGTGTGACCGACCGGGTGATCAAAACCGCCAACTGCCCTGTGCTCAGCATGAACCCCTGCGTTTGAGCATACAGGTTGCCGCATTATTTCCAACATCCACGGAGGTTTGCCATGAAGATGATCGACATTAAAGCAAAAGCGAAAGAGCTTGGAATCAGGCCCGGCAAGATGAAAAAAGAGGACCTCATCCGCGCCATTCAGGATAAAGAAGGCAACTTCCCCTGCTTTGGCTCAGCCATAGAGCATTGCAGCCAGGAAGACTGTTCCTGGCGGGAGGATTGCCTGTTCATATAACAACATCTACTCTTTCCGGACGGAGAAACCAATGCCGACCGACATTGAACCCATTGAAGGAAACTGGTACGAGGCCATTGAGGATGGCACCCGTTTCTACGTGGTGACCGTTGACGAAGATGAAGGGATTGTCGAACTTCAGCATGATGATGGGACACCGGAAGAAATCACCCTCGAAAGCTGGCATGAAGGTGATTTTACCGGAATTATCCCCCCGGATGAAATGGAACTGTTCGATGAATCGGCTGATCAAGACGATGACGCGCAGGATTACGGCAAGACGGAAAATCCAGAGGATGACAATTGGGGGGAGCCGTTACCGGAAATTGACGAATAAAAATTATGCCACCCTCAGCCCGCCACCTGCCTCAAAGCAAAAACCTTCTCAATGCTTTCTCGCAGATTATCCCGGGTAAAGGGCTTTGTCACATAATCACTGACTTTGGCTGTAACCGCTTCGAGAATCAGATGCGGCTGGGCCTCGGCCGTTATCATGATAAAGGGGATGTCCTTGGTGGACTCATTTCCCCGGACATTCCGCAACACCTCAATGCCGTGCATTACCCGCATGCACCAGTCGGAAAGAATAAGACCCACCTGTTCTTTCTCTAAAATACCCAGTGCCTTTTCACCATTTTCCGCTTCCAAAATATCGGAAAACCCCAAGGACCGCAGGTGATTGGTGATGATCCGCCGCATGACCAGAGAATCATCAACCACCAGCACCTTCATATCATGATCGATTTCCGTCATTTCACAAAACTTGCCCTATGCTCGCTTTCGCCTGATTATCACGCAGGTGGAGTGCCTCTCATGTACTGATTCTCGATTATAACGGAGGAGGGCACGGAATCAAAGCAATTCATGAAACAACCCGATCTTCCCCACGGCTGAACAGGACCGAAATATCCTTCCTGCGTCAGGCGTCATACCCACAAAAAAAGGAACCAGTCGTTTATGACCGGTTCCTTAATATTTTCTGGTGGGCGGAGCGGGAATCGAACCCACGACCTTTGGCTTCGGAGGCCAACACTCTATCCAACTGAGCTACCCGCCCTCGGGTATTCACATGCAACAGTGGCAACTTACTTACCATGTATCACTTTTTCAGTAAAGCCATTTTCCGTGGGTGCCGAAGGGTGGAGGCTTACCGCCAGAATCCTTCCGGAGCTTGGACTGATGGCCGCCCGCTGGTCAAGCCGTACGCCGAGAATGGCGATGATTCCGCCCTGATCCGTCAGGAGGGGTATTCGCCTCCGTTGGGCGGGTGAAATCTTCTGGTCGGTAAAAAAATCACCAACCTTTTTGCTCCCCGGCGCCCCCAGGGGATGAAACCTGTCTCCCGCCTGAACAGACCGGACCAGCAAGGGAAAACAGATCTTGGCGGCATCGCAGTACATCGTCTCCGGCCCCTGTCCCTCCCAATCCTCGGGAAGCGAATCCAGAAAGCGAAGAACAAGCATTGCCCCCGGGGACTTAAGGAAATATTCGCCCGGACCGGGAAGTTCCTTAGAAAACTGGACTTCTTCCGTATCCGCATCCGTCAAGTTACCCCGTATTGCCTGCCGGCCCTGCGGATAGCAAAAGGACAGTCGCCCCTCTGTCTTGAACACCCGTAAACCCTGGGCCAGATGAAGGCCGACACCCTCACTCCCGGTCGTAGCCAGAGAAAGAAGCTGACCAATCTGCTTAAACGAAGGGCGACATTCCATGTGCCAGCAGGCGCTTTCCAAAATGCGCCGCCGAATGGCCAGGGGCTGTCGGGAAAACCCCTCCAGATGGATGATCAGTCCGGCAGCATCGCCCGATTCCTCCCCAACCACCTGGACGTAAGCCTGGCTGGCTATCCCGGCCAGCAGCTCTTCTTCTCCTTGGAAAATAGCTGCTGTTTCCCGCAGAGAGTTGCCGATATTGGGGTTAAAATGTTCCTGCAGATACGGCAGCAAATCAAGCCTGATCCGGTTGCGCAGGTAAACCCGCTCCTGGTTGGAACTGTCGAGGAGATAGGGGATATTTTCCTCGGCAAGATAGCGGAGAATCTCCTCCTTGGACACGTCCAGAAAAGGGCGGATAACAAGGTTGCCGCGTATCCTCGCCATGCCGGTCAACCCCGCACGCCCGGTGCCCCGGATGAGCCGCAGCAGGATCTCCTCGGCCTGATCATCCGCCGTATGGGCCACGGCAATCTTGGTACCTCCGTGCCGCGCAGCCACCTTCTCCATAAATCCGTAACGAAGATTGCGGGCGGCATGCTCAATGGACAGCCCCTGCTCCCTGGCGCAGACCCCAACCTCTACTCTGCCGCATTCGCAGGCAAGCCCCAAAGACTGGGCCGTTTCCCGCACCAGACGTGCCTCCGCCTCCGCCTCATCCGGCCGCAACCCATGATCCACATGGGCAATCACCAGGGAAATATCCAAGGGCTCGGCCAATTGCGCGAGGACATGGAGAAGGGCCATGGAATCCGGCCCCCCGGAGACTGCAACGACGCAACGGTCTCCGGCCACAAGAAGCTTCTCGCGTCGAAGAGTTTCTTCTGTTTTTTTTATAAAAAAATGCATAGGTCGGGGGTGACAGTCATTATTCCCTTGAAGAAGCGGTTGCCTTTGGCTATGTGATATACCATACTAAAGCATATCCTCTTTTTTCAGAAAAACACTCAGCAACGGGTCTTATATGAAAGTACGCAAAGCTGTTATCCCGGTAGCCGGAAAAGGCACTCGCTTTCTCCCGGCCAGCAAGGCTATTCCCAAGGAAATGCTCACCATCGTCGACCGGCCGACCATCCAGTACATTGTCGAAGAGGTTGTGGCCTCTGGGATCGAAGAGATTGTCTTTGTCACCAGTCAGGGCAAATCCGCCATTGAAAATCATTTTGACTACGATTTCGAACTCGACACCATCCTCAAACAAAAGGGCAAAACCGCGCTCTGCGAAGAGATCAACCACATCTCAAACCTCATCGACATTACCACGGTCCGCCAGAAAAAACCATTGGGACTGGGGCACGCCATCTGGACCACCAGAAATGTAATCGGCGACGAGCCTTTTCTGGTACTGCTGGGTGACGATCTGGTGTTGAGCAAGACTCCATGCTGTCAGCAGATGCTCACCCTGCATGAAGAGCTGGATGCGCCCATCGTGGCTATCCAGAAAGTGCCGATGGCAGAAACCAACCAGTACGGGATCGTGGAAGGAACCCAAATCCGGGAAGGAGTGCATCAGGTGGCCCGCATGGTGGAAAAGCCTGCGCCAGGCACCACCGACTCCGATCTGGCGATCATCGGCCGCTATTTGCTGACCCCGGAAATCTTTCCCATGCTCGAAAAAACCACTCCGGGCCACGGCGGGGAAATTCAGCTCACCGATGCCCTGCTGGCCCTGGCCAAACAGCGGCCCATGTATGCCTACGAATTCACCGGCACTCGCTTCGACGCCGGAGACAAACTCGGCTACCTCAAAGCCATTGTCGCCTATGCCCTGCGGCATCCCGTGGTGTCCAAGGAGTTCCGGAAACACATCAAGGAAGTCAGCGCGGATTTTTAACCGTAGTTGGCTTCAAGGCGACATTTCCATTTGTCCTTCGACAGGCTCAAGATGAACAGTGTTGCCAACGACGCATACTCACTCCGTTGACCGTTCGCCCTGAGCCTGTCGAAGGAAAACCTTACCTCTACCGACAGGCTCCATGTCCGCATCTCCTCCCTATCTTGAAGTCGCCGTAGCCGCGCCCCTGCCGCAAACCCTGACCTACGCCATCCCGGCCAGCGGGGAGATTCCTGCCCCGGGGCAGCGTGTGCTGGTGCCCTTGGGCGGGCGGTTGCTCACCGGTTATGTGCTGGCCTTAACCGAAGAAAAACCCGAGTTCCGCCTTAAACCCATTGCCGATATTCTCGATGACTTCCCGGTTTTCCCTGAAAACATGGTCCCTTTTTTCCGCTGGGTTGCCCGCTACTATCATTATCCCATCGGCGAGGTGATCCGAGGCGCGCTGCCCGGCGGGCTCACTTCGCAAAGCGGTCGCCAGCTCAAGGCCACTGAGGCGGGGATGCACTTTTTTCTTGTGGAACAGCCGCAGCTTGCCAACGACCACCCCTGGCTGGTCAATCTGACAACCAACAAAAAACTGAGCGCTGCTTCCGTACGAAAACTCTGGCGTGGCAAGGAAAGACGGTTCATCGAACAGTGGGCCGAACAGGGATTGATCCTAGTGGAACAAGTCATTTCCGGGGCTTCCATCGGCCAGAAAACGGAAACCTGCGTATTCCTCGCTCCGGAACCGCTTGCTCCGGAAACCTTAGCCAACCTCAAACCATCGGAAAAAAAAGTTGTCGCCCTGCTTGAAGAAATGCACACCCCTTCCTCTCTGGGGATTCCCCGCCGGGAGCTGACCTCCATCTACCGGGGGGCAGGCAAGCCTCTGACCTCCCTGGCCGAAAAAGGCATGGTCCGCCTTGAAGAACGGACGGTGTATCGCGATCCCTTTGGGGAAACCCCGCCTTTTTTCCCCAGACCCGCCCAACTCACCGTTGATCAAGAAACTGCCCTTGCCCAACTGAACCCGGCCATTACCGGAAAAAAATATTCCGCTTTCCTGCTGCACGGTATTACCGGCAGCGGCAAAACCGAGGTCTACCTGCAGGCTGCGGAAACCACCCTGGCTCAAGGCCGCAGCGTCCTGGTGCTGGTGCCGGAAATCGCCCTGGCGACCCAGCTTGAGGCGCATTTTCTTTCCCGCTTCGGCGAGACGGTAGCCCTGCTTCACAGCGGCCTGGCCAGAGGCGAACGTTTTGACCAGTGGCAACGGGTTGTTTCCGGGGAGGCGCGCATCGTTATAGGCGCCCGATCCGCCATTTTCGCTCCTCTTGGAGACCCCGGCCTGATCATCGTTGACGAGGAACACGATGGCGCTTACAAGCAAGAAGACAGCCTGCGCTATCAAGGCCGTGACCTGGCTCTGCTGCGGGGCAGTCAGATCAACGCCACGGTGCTGATGGGCTCGGCCACTCCATCGCTGGCCAGCTATCAGCACGCACTCAGCGGCAAGTATACCTTGCTCAGCCTGCCTGCCAGAATCGAAAACCGCCCCTTGCCCCAGGTCGAGTTGATCGATCTCCAGGCTGTGAACACGGTTTCCGGCCGACCGCCGCTCTTTAGCCCGCAACTTACTCAAGCTTTGCGGGCAACCCTGTCCCGTCAAGAACAGAGCATCATTTTTTTAAACCGCAGGGGATTTGCCAGCTGCATGCTCTGTTCCGACTGCGGCCAGGCAGTGCAATGCCCCCATTGCCGGATAACCCTGACCCTGCATAAAGGAAGAGGCGAACTGGTCTGTCATTACTGCGGTTTTGCCGCCAACAGCCGCACGGTCTGCAGCAATTGCCGTTCGCTCAATCTCGCCCCCATCGGTTTCGGCACGGAACGCATTGAAGAGGAGCTCACAGGGATTTTCCCCAAGGCACGCATCGCCAGGCTCGACCATGACACCACGCGCAACCGGCTTGATTTCCTCCGTATTCTCAGGGCGGTGCACGATCGGGAGGTGGATATTCTGGTGGGCACCCAGATGATCACCAAGGGCCACCATTTCCCCCATGTTACCCTGGTGGGCATTGTCTGGGCCGATGCCGGACTGGGACTCCCCGATTACAAGGCAGGCGAACGCACCTTCCAGCTTCTGGCCCAGGTTACCGGCCGGGCGGGTCGGGGCGAGCAGCCGGGGCGGGTTATCGTCCAGACCCACCAGCCGGGCCATTACTCCATTGCCGCAGCCCGCGACCATGATTATTCCCGTTTTTTTGAAAAGGAAACCGGGCTGCGCAAAGCTCTGGGCTATCCCCCCTTCAGCCGACTCATCAATCTGGTCCTTGACGGCGAACAGGAGGAAGCGGTGCAAAGCCGGGCCATGGCCCTGGCAACCACAGGAAAAGAGCTGCGCCGGTATCGCAAAACCGCAATCCTCGGCCCAGCACCCGCTCCCCTGGCCCGATTGCGAGGAAGATTCCGCTGGCAGATCCTGCTTAAAGGGCCAATACTTGAAGAACTGCACGGACTCTGCCTGGAGTTGGAACAGGAACAGGCCCGACTGGGCGGAGCGGTGAATTTGTCGGTGGACGTTGATCCCGAAAGCATGTTATAAATTGAACCTCTTGCAAAAAGAGGAAACACCCTTCGACAGGCTCAGGGTGAACGGATCGCTCTTTAGAATTCTTTATAATCTCCTCCGTTCATGCTGAGCCCTTCGGTACGATCAGGAGAGCCCTGTCGAAGCACAATCCAGCATTTTGCAAGAGCCCAATTATTTGCATAATCGCCTCGGTTCATTCCGGCAACTCCCAACAAAAACGTACACCAAGGAACTCCCCCCATGGCTCTGCGAGAAATTGTCACCTATCCCTTTCCCCTTCTCAAGGACACGGCCAAGCCGGTGACCGACTTCGGCGAGGAACTCGCACTACTGGTGGCCGATATGGCGGAAACCATGTACGACGCGCCGGGCGTCGGCTTAGCGGCCCCGCAGATCAACATTCCTCTGCAGCTCTGCGTCATCGATATTTCCCCCAAAGACGAGCCCAGAGAGTTGATCGTTCTGGCCAACCCGAAGATTATCAAGGGCGAGGGCCAGGAGATTGACGAAGAAGGGTGTCTCAGCGTGCGGGAGTATTGCAGCAATGTACCCCGTTATGCAAGAATCTGGGTGGAGGCCCAGGACATTACCGGCCAACCGCTGAGCTTCGAGGCGGAGGGGTATTACGCCCGAGTGATCCAGCACGAGCTCGATCACTTGAACGGCACCCTGTTCATCGACCGGATCAGCACCCTCAAGCGAACGCTGTATAAAAAGAAGCTCAAGAAAATGATCAAGGCCGAAGGGGAGAAATAACCGGTGGCAACCAGCAGGTACCGTATCATCTTCATGGGCACGCCGGAGTTCGCCGTGCCCTCGCTGCAGGCGCTTCTCGACCACGGTGAAGAGGTGGTGGCTGTGGTTTGCCAGCCGGACAAGCCCAAGGGACGCGGCCGCAAGCTCAGCCCGCCGCCGGTCAAGGAACTTGCAATGGCGGCAGGCATCCCGGTTCTCCAGCCGACCAAGGTCAGAACCCCGGAGTTCCTCGAAGAACTCCAAAGCTATAACCCGGACCTTATCGTAGTAACGGCTTACGGCCGCATCCTGCCAGGGCCTCTCCTCAACCTGCCGCCTTTGGGCACCATCAACGTGCATGGCTCGCTGCTCCCCAAATACCGGGGCGCGGCTCCGGTCCAGTGGGCCGTGCTGAACGGCGACAAGGAAACCGGCATCACCATCATGCAGATGGACGAGGGCATGGATACCGGCGATATTCTTTTGCCAGGGCGCCTTGACATTGCCTCCGATGACACCGCCGGCACCCTGGCTGTGAAGATGGCCGAACTCGGGGGCAGACTGCTGATCGAAGCTCTGGAAAAACTCAAGGCTGGAAACCTCCCCCCGCACAAGCAGGATGACAGCCTGGCCACGCCGGCGCCGCCGCTCTCCAAGGATTTGAGCGTTATCGACTGGCACAGTTCGGCTCAAGAAATCAGCTGCCGGATCAGGGGGCTTGACCCATGGCCCATGGCTCATACCACCCTGGAAGGCAAATGGCTGCGTCTTTTTGCCCCGCAGGTGATCGCGGGGCCTGTCTCCGAAGCGGTCGGCACTCTGTGCAGAGCCGACAAAACCGGGCTGACAGTGGCCACGGGCAATGAGTATCTGCGCCTTGGCGAGGTGCAGCTTGAAGGCGGGAAACGCATGAGCGCGGATGCCTTTCTTCGGGGCAGACCACTTGTCCCCGGTTTGCGGTTCCCCACATGACCCGTAACCGCTCATCAATACCGCATCTGCCGTGGCATCGGCCTGGTCCGCATACCGAATGTATTGCGAACAAGCCTCTTTCGCGCATCCGTACCACTGCTAAACGTTTACAATTCCAAGGCTGCCCGGAATTTCGTTCTCCAAGAGGACGATTGTCATGACCCGCTTCCTGAAAAGCCGCATTTTCTATCTTCTGCTCATCCTTGCCGGAATCGGCGCGGTTGTCTTCTATGCGCTTCAGGAGGACAACATCTTCGGCAAACTCTTTTACTATGTGCAAAATTCGCGGCAGCACGGCGAGCAACTCCGGGAAGCAATCCTGGCCAAAGGAATCTTTGCGCCGCTCATCTTCGTCACTTTGCAGATCCTCCAGGTACTAGTTGCTCCCATCCCCGGCGAGGCCAGCGGCGTCTTCGGCGGTTACCTTTTTGGCGCCCTGCCGGCTCTTGTCTACTCCTCCATCGGTCTTACCATCGGCTCCTGGCTGGCTTTCATGATCGGCCGGTTGCTGAGCGATCTGGTCCGCCGCCGCCTCGAACATACCGCCATTTATCAGCGCTTCAATCATCTGGTCAGCAAGGGTGATTATGTCATCCCCTTTGTTCTTTTTCTCCTGCCCGGCTTCCCAAAAGACTCCCTCTCCTATCTGCTGGGCATGAGCCATATGCCGCTGCCGGTATTTTTATTCATCACCTTTGTGGGCCGGATACCAGGCACCCTGCTTCTTTCTTTCCAGGGCGCCGAACTCTATGAAGGCAACTATCTGAAACTTGCGATTTTGCTGGGATTTTCTGCCATAATCGCCCTTCCGTATGCCTTTTACCACAAACAGATTCTCGCCTGGCTGACCCACTACAGCCGCCGGACCTTTCCCGATAACGGGCCCGACAACCTTGAGCCGCCGGGGGAAAAATGATTGATCAACGCACCATCGGCTACATCGACTGTTTTTCAGGAATCAGCGGAGACATGTTCCTTGGCGCCCTGCTCGATGCCGGTCTGTCGCTGGACGAATTGCGCGGGCAACTGGCCCTGCTCGAAATTGACGGCTATACACTGTCCGTTGAAAAAAAATCCTGCGGCGCCATCGCCGCCACCGCTCTTATGGTCGAGACCGCGGAAAAACATCCGCACCGTTCCTGGGGGGATATCCGGCAGCTCATCACCGCCAGCAAACTCGCCGAACCGGTCAAGGAAACTGCGCTTTCCATTTTTTCCCTGCTGGCCGAGGCCGAGGCCGAGGTTCATGGCAGATCCGTTGATACGGTACATTTCCATGAAGTGGGGGCAATCGACTCTATTATTGATATTGTCGGCGCGGCCATCGGCCTTGCTGCCCTGAACATCTCCAGCCTGCAGTGTGCTCCTCTTCCCATGCCGCGCGGCTGGGTCCACTGCGCCCATGGCCTGTTGCCCCTGCCGGCTCCTGCGGTCTGCGAATTGCTGCAAGGCGTCCCAACCTACGGGGTCGATCTGAGCCAGGAACTGGTCACCCCGACCGGGGCTGCCATCGTCAAGGGCTTGGCCGCCACTTATGGACCCATGCCGCCCATGACCATGACCAGCGTCGGCTACGGTGCCGGCAGTCAGGACCTTGCCAATGGTCAGCCCAATCTTCTGCGGCTGGTCATCGGCACCCCACAGGTTTCGGTCGAGGCTCAGACGGTGGAGGTTATTGAAACCCATCTTGACGACTGGTCCCCGGAAACCTTTCCCTATCTCTGTGAACGGTTGCTTGCCCTTGGCGCTTTAGATGTGGCGCTGATCCCCATTCAGATGAAAAAAGGGCGGCCCGGCTTTCTCCTGCGGGTGATCTGCGACCAGGCTGCGGCATTACCGGCCAAGGAATGCATCCTGAGCGAGACCACGGCCATCGGATTGCGTTTTCGCACGGAACAGCGTTGGACCCTGCCCCGTGAATCCGGCACTGTTCCCACCTGTTGGGGCGAGGTGAAAGTAAAAAAAATAACAACTCCAACCGGTGAGACTTTGACCCCGGAATATGAAGACTGCAGACGGGTGGCGATCGCACACGGTGTCCCGATTAAAGCGGTGTATGCCGAAGTGGCGCGCGCCGGCAGCAAAGAGTTTAAAAAAGACCCCCTTCGACAGGGCTCTCCTGAGCGTGTCGAAGGGCTCAGGGCGAACGGTAGTTATCGCTAATCATACAATTTTCGCTTGTGGTGAGCCTGTCGAACCACAAAGATACACGCACCTATGAGGACACCTAAAATGGATCGACTGTTCATGTCCATTGCCACCGGTTTCGGCACGGGTTACCTGCCCAAGGCCCCCGGCACCTGGGGCTCCCTGCTGGCTCTTCCCATGCATTTTTTTCTGCGGCGGCTGACGCCGAATCATTATGCCATTGCCCTGGCAGCTATTTTTTTTATTGCCGTCATTACTGCCGGACAGGCGGAAAAGATCCTGGATCGCAAAGACCCTGGGGTGATTGTGATCGACGAGATTATCGGCATGCTTATCACCCTCATCGCCGCGCCGAACAACCCCTTGATCTGGCTGTTGGGTTTTGCCCTCTTTCGGTTTTTCGACATCTTCAAGCCCTATCCCATCCGGCTTATCGACCAGCGGATCAACGGAGGGCTGGGTATTGTCCTGGATGATGTGCTGGCCGGAATTTACAGTCTCATCGTTCTGCAAATTTTCTGTTATGCTGTAATCGGGCAGTAAAAAAGAGAGGTCTTCCCCGAATGGCGCTAGCTTAAGACTTTTCAGTATGGTAGTGATCGGCGTCAGACTCCATTCAACTCCTAAACATGATAGGCTCTCAACAACTCGGAAATTGATTCAAGCTGGTGCTTCGACAGGCTCAGCACGAACGGAAGTCAATATATCAAGACACCTTCCGTTTGGCCTGAGCCTGTCGAAGGGCAGTTGTTATGAGTCCATTAAAAATGGTAGTTTTATTCAATCATTTTAGGCCCTTTGA
>JAHJTI010000221.1 GCA_018829945.1 Pseudomonadota bacterium
ATGGTTGTTTTCATCTTATTTGTATTTTTTGTGGCAGAAGAGACAACGGTATTTCGGAGGATGTCCTTCCGGAAGAGGAACTTGTCCTTCGGGGTTATGGCATGCGCCACAATGCTTTTCCGCTTCTTTTTTGTCCATGGAGTAAAATTTCAGATGATTTTCATCCCGGGGCAGCTTGGTGGTTGTTTCAGGCGGGGCTTTGAGCAGAAAAACAAGGATCGCTGCACAGACGGCAATAAACAGGAAATTAAACAGTCGGATTTTGTTTTTTTTGGGTTCTTGGTTCACGGGTATGTCCTTTTATGATGTTTGGTCAAATCCCATTTCCAGGGCGTTGAAAGGGATGAGGCCGGTGCGCAGGCCAAAAATCAGGGTTTCCAGAATAAGTTTTCCAGTCAGTTTGTTGCCGGATGCCAGGTCGAGAATGCGGGTATGCTGCCGGTGCTTTTCTATAAGCTGGTCCATGGTTTTGCTTTTGTAGTTTTTATCCAGAATTGTGCGTGCGGCTTCTTGTCCGGAAACGATGGCGGAATAAATGCCTTCGCCGGTGAGTCCAGAGGCAAGGCCTGCCGCATCGCCAATCAGAAAGTGGTTGCCGAAATGCCAGCCGCGAAAATCAAAATTGATCAGGGCTGCCTGGGGTTGACGCGATTTGAGTTCAATGTTGTGGCTTTCCGCCCATTGGTGCAGGCTGTTCAGGAGTATGCCTGGTTTGGTGGTGCTGCGCCTAGCATATACGCCGATGGAGGCCGTATCCTGATGGGGGAAAATCCAGGCGTAGCCATTGCCGAAAAGATCGGTGTTCAGGTGCCATTGCATCTCCGGAAAATTCCCCGGTACCTGGTAATTGATGCCGATCCCTATTTGTTCGGTGGGAATACCAAGTTGGCGTCGCACCAGAGAGCCGCTGCCGTCGCCACCCACCAGAAAATCATAGCCGACTTCTTCGCCCCCCCTGGTCAACACGCTGTTTTTTGTGATTTTCAGAACAAGAGAATTGGTGGCGATACTGACGCCGACTGCCACGGCACGTTCTGCCATCCAGCGCCCGAGCCGTCCTCGGTCAACGGTCCGGATGATGGGGTTGGCGTCCTGGATTATGGTGTGTTGCCAGTTGCTGCTGATGCACTGGTGGGTGAAAGATCTTTCCCACAGGATTTCCGGAAAGCCGAATTTCTTGCCAAGGGAAGGTATGCCGCCGGCGCAGACCTTGGGCCCGATCGCGCTGTTGCGCTCAAGCACCAGGACATCTTTGCCTTGCTCTGCAAGAAGGGTGGCGCAGGCAAGTCCTCCAGGACCGCCGCCCACGATGACGGTATGAAATTTTTTCATGGTCGTTGTCAGTTGTTCTCCTGCTGAAAAACACCTCGCACACTATATGAGGATGGCTTTTGCTGTCAAGATATTAAGAGCTCTGGAATCATGGTCCGGTTCATGGTATTATCGCGAAAATTTTAAACCATTATCTGAAATCGGCAAAAGCATGGAGGAATATCGCGATCATCACCAGTGATAACTCCTTAGGGAGTCAGAGCGAAACAGGAAGCAATGCATCGGTTGTTTTGGAGCGACCGTATAAATAACAGAAGGATCCGGGGACAGGCGATGTCCCTGCAAAACCTCTGTCACCTCAAAGAAGTCTCCTGTCCGGAGACGCTGTATAAAAGGATTTAAGGATGAAGCTTGACCCGTTTGATAAGGTGGTGAAAAAAAGGAGCGCAATTCCCTCGTTGATTCTCGGGGCAGCAGGGTTGCTCGGTTTGATTGTGGCGATTTTCTTTTGGTTGGTGGGGGAAATGGAAAAGCCGCAGGTGGTGATTGCCGGGGATATCTCCCATATCGGACTGACCAAACAGCTTTCTTTTGTAGTCAGCGATGCGAAAAGTGGTGTGCGCTCCATTGAAATTGCCATGGTGCAGGAGAACAAAAAAGCGCTGTTGTTGGAGCGAATCTATCCCAGGTCAGGCTATTTCTCCGGGGCCGGTCCGCACACGATCGAAGAGACTATCGAGGTAACACCCAAGGTTCTTGGCTTCAAGGATGGGGCGGGTCAATTGGTGGTGACGGTGTCTGATTTTTCCTGGTGGAACTGGCTTCGAGGCAATGTAACGGTGCATGCTTCCGCTCTGGTTGTTGATACCAAGCCTCCTGCGATCAGCGTGACGGACTCTCCTCAGTATATCAAGGGTGGCGGGGCAGGGGTGGTTATCTACCGGGTCAATGAGCCTGTTGGAAAGCACGGGGTGGTTGTCAACGATGTTTTTTATCCGGGGTTTCCTTTGCCCAAGCGAGGAGAAGGGGTGTATGGCGCCTGCATGGGTCTGCCCCACGATATTGCCAAGATCGAACAGGCATTTGTCTCGGTGGCTGACCTGGCCGGTAACGAGGGGAAAGCCCCTTTCAGCATGAATCTGCATGTGCGTAAAGTTGTCAGCGACAAGCTCACCATCAGCGATGGTTTTCTCTCCGCAAAAATGCCGGAGTTTGCCGGTCATTATCCCGAGTTGAGTGGTACGCTTGTCGAGCAATACATCACGGTGAACAATGATGTCCGCCAGGCGAATTATAAGAAAATTCAGGAAGTCTGTACGAAATTCCAGCCCGAGCGCCTCTGGGACGGCCGTTTCAGCCGGATGGCCGCCAGCAGCCCACGGGCAGGCTTTGCCGATCATCGTACGTACCTGTACAACGGGGAAAGTATTGATCAGCAGGTGCATCTTGGCGTAGATCTGGCGTCCCTACAGCATGCCAAGGTGGAAGCAGCCAACCGCGGTCTGGTGGTTTTTGCCGAGTATCTCGGTATTTACGGGAATACCGTCATTCTGGATCATGGCCAGGGAATTTTCAGCCTGTATTCGCATCTGAGCCAGATTGACGTTAGCGTGGGCAGCATGGTTGAGAAGGATTCGGTTGTCGGGCTTTCCGGCACCACCGGCATGGCCGGAGGCGATCATCTTCATTTCAGCATTCTGGTCAACGGCATCTTTGTAGACCCGGTGGAATGGTGGGACGAAGAATGGTTGAAACTTCATATGTTGAGTGTTCTGTAAGCCTTGTCCAGAATCAGAATTCTTCCCGAAAATCTGGCCAACCAGATCGCGGCAGGCGAGGTTGTCGAACGGCCTGCTTCGGTGGTCAAGGAATTGCTGGAAAATGCCATCGATGCCGGGGGTGGCCGTATCACCATTCAGGTGGAAGGGGATGGTACACGCCTGATCCGGGTGATTGATGATGGCTCGGGCATGGATCAGGATGATGTGCTCCTCTGTCTGGAGCGCCATGCCACCAGCAAGATCGCAAGCCTTGCCGAGCTTGGCGCCATCCGCTCTCTCGGTTTCCGGGGAGAGGCCGTGCCCAGTATTGCTTCGGTGGCCCGTTTGCGAATTACCTCGCGGCCTGCGGACCACACCTTGGGGACCCAGGTTGACCTCCGCTTCGGCAAGCTTCTCAAGGTGCATGAGATGGGGAGCAGCCCAGGCACTTCTTTTGAGGTTACCGACCTGTTCGGCAATGTTCCCGCCCGGAAAAAATTTCTGAAATCCACCAGAACGGAACTGGCCCACATCGAAGAAGTCGTGAAAAATTATGCGTTGTCCCGGCCGGAACTTGGACTTAATTATGTGGTGGATGGCCGCGAGGTTTTGCAACTTCCGGCAGGAATTGATACGTTCCGAAGCAGGGTTGAGCGCATACTTGGTAAAACCGCAGGGGCATTGGTGGAGGTGGACCGTCAGGCTCCGGGCGGAGCCGAGCCGGGAGTTTTCGGATATCTTCTCCCGCCGGACGCTCCTGCCTCGGCCAAGCTTCGAATATTTGTCAATGGCAGAGCAATTCATGATCGTCTGGTAACCCATGCGGTGAGCGAAGGGCTTCAGAATTTTCTCATGAAAGGACGGGGACCTGGCGGGGTGATTTTTCTGACCATGGGGCTGGAGAGCGTTGATGTGAACGTTCATCCCACCAAGCAGGAAGTCCGGTTCCACAAGCCTCCAGTGGTGCATCAGGCTGTGGTTGCCGCAGTTCAGGCCGCCATGGCAGGATATCAGCAGACCTTGAAACAGGAGATATTCAGAACCCCATCTGTCGGTACAGGCACCCCGCAGGTTGGGGCGATTCATTCAGCCAAATCCTATGGGGCGACTTACGGTGGCCCGTTGTCCTCGGTGCAGGAGCCATTGCCGCTTTTTAAGACAGCACCTCTTTCCCGCTCCGCTGTTTCTGGCCGGAATTCGGATTTCCTCTCTGTACAGAGAGGCTTGGGTGAAGAGGTGGTGCCTGGCATTGAGAAAGAGCATGCTCAATCCTCGACTGTTTCCAGGGAAGAAATTGTTCCACGGCCTGGCGGACTGCGCTATTTGGGGCAAGTGCTTGACACTTATCTTTTATGCGCCACGGAAAACGGGCTGCTTGCCGTGGATCAGCATGCCGCCCATGAGCGGCTGCTGTTTGAAGCGTTGAAAAAGCAGTTTGCCGGCAAAAAAATAATTCGCCAGACCCTGCTGTTTCCAAAGGTCATCGAATGCAGTCTGGAAGAGATCCAGATTCTGAAGCAGTATGCCGAGGAAATCGGTGCGCTCGGTGTTGAGATCGAGGATTTCGGCGGCAACAGCCATGTGGTGAAAGCTGTGCCCGCAGTGCTTGGCCGTTCTCCGGTCGAGGAGGTAATGGCCGGAATCTTTGCCCGGTTTGCTGAGGGCGGCTCCGGGAAAGGCGGGGTACGGGCAGAGGAAGTTCTTTCCGATATGGCCTGTAAGGCCGCGATCAAGGCGGGGCAGAGTTTGACTCCGAGAGAAGCCGAAGCCCTGCTTGAGGAGATGCAGCGGGCCGATATTTTTTCCCACTGCCCCCATGGTCGCCCCGTGGCCAAGAGCTTTACGGGTCAGGATATTAAGAAATGGTTCTATCGTGGCTGAGTCCGGTTACAAAAAAAATATCGCGTAAGCGATTGTAAAAATGTATTCTTTTGCTAGAGATTGGGGCTCCATCGTCCCTCCGCAGCTTTTATGCCGCTGTAATTTTTTATAAGGGAAAAGACGTCATGACAACACCGGTAACTCAAACGAATTTTGAAAACCTCCAACTCTTGCATCGCGGCAAGGTTCGGGATCTCTATCAGGTGGAAGATCACCTGCTGATGGTGGCCTCGGATCGGATTTCCGCCTTTGACGTGATCATGGACGATCCTATCCCCAACAAGGGCGCGATTTTGACCAAGTTGTCCCTGTTTTGGTTTGATTATCTTAAGGATATTGTGCCAAATCATCTGATTACCGCTGATGTCGCAGAGTATCCGGCCGTGTGCGCCCCGTATCGTGAGCAGTTGGCTGGTCGGAGTCTTCTGGTGAAAAAGGCCAAGCCCCTGCCGGTGGAATGTATTGTCCGCGGCTATCTCTCTGGGTCGTTCTGGCAAGCATATAAAAA
>JAHJTI010000222.1 GCA_018829945.1 Pseudomonadota bacterium
CATATCCTCTACCTCAGCACCCAGCAGGGAGACCGCGACACGGTAAAGCTCAATATCGGCAAGGCCCAGTTGGCCAGCCTGCTGGGCACCATCCCGGAAACCCTCTCCCGCATCCTGACAAAACTCTCCAAACAGGGGTTGATCGCCAGCGAAGGAGCGCAGATTACCATTCTGGACCGGGACGGCCTGGAAGATCTGGCCATGGGAGAAAAGCTGTAGACAAGGAAAGTACACGCGACACCGGTAATGGGTAAACCGTTCAGCAGTGCCGCAGATGCGAGGAAGAGGTCCGCGAAGTGTGCTGCCGCACACAAGCGGGCTGATGACAACGCAGATGCGGTGCTGCTGAACAGTTTACTGTTCTAGACCGAACTCAAAGGCCATCCCGGTCTTTGCCAGATGACCGAGGATATTCTTGAGTCCTTGCAGGGTGTCGACCTGAAAATTGACCTGCCAGGCGGAGGTGCGCGATGGTCGGCTGGAAAGCAGTTCGATGTCGCTGATCTTCATCTCTTCCGGGGCCACGCCCAGCATCATCAGAACACGGTTGCGGGACGGGGCCTCCAGGATGAGAATGCTCTGCATCTTGGGCACCGCCGTTTCCTTAAGCCGCCAGCGCACTTCCATCAGATCTTCCCGCTGAACGCGGAGCGAAGTGATGGTGGAGCACTCCTTCTGGTGAATGGAAAGGCCGCGTTCGCTGAGCAACCCGTACAGCACCTTTTCCGTGGGCACCGGGTTGCAGCACCGGGAAAACTTGATGCAGGCAGGATCCATGGTGGCAAGTTCTATGCGGTTCAAGCTGCCGGTCGGAGGCAGCAGGGTTTCCTTGCCCGCATACAGCCGGTTTTTGATTTCGCCTATGAGTTCCCGCAACCGGAACCTGCCTTCGCCCAGCCCGAGAAAAAGATCAGGCAGGTCCTTTACTCCAAGGGGCGCCATGATGCTTCCCATGCCGGGTTTTTCCAAAAGATCATAGGGCAGGCCATAGCGCTTGAGTTCCTGCCGGAGGATGCTCTCGCCGATCATGCCGGCCAGTGCCTCGCGCCGCTGGCGGAACAATTTGGAAAGCTCCGCCCTGGCTCTGGGAGTCTGGCAGCGCTGCTGAATCTCCGGCTCGAAACGCACCGGGTCTTTCTGGCAGATGATCTCCACCTGATCGCCGTCTTCAAGCATGGCGTCGGGATCCACCTGTCGCTTGCCGATCTTGGCCTTGATGCAGCGTTTGCCGACATCCGTATGCACCTTGAAGGCGAAATCCAGCACAATGCTGTGGGCAGGCAGCTCAATAGGGTCCCCTTTGGGAGTGTAAGTGTAGATAGCCTTCTTGCTGCTGACCGCGATCATCTCCCGGTAGGAGAGGTCCTCGTCCGTTCCGAGAATATCAAGCATCTCCCGCAATTCCACTTCAAAACTGGAAGGCACCGTCTTGTTGGCAAACCATTCCCGCACCAGCCCGGTGCGGGAGGAAGTGGTCATGTCATCGGTGCGGATCTTGAACAGGTAGTTGTGTCCCTTTATGTTGGCACGGGTATGCAAGCTCTGGTAACCGGTGGCCTTGGGGTTGGCGATAAAATCCCGGATGGTTCTGGGGATGGGCGGATAATTCTGGTGAATGACGCCGAGAATCCGGTAACAGGTCTGGATGTCATTGGCAACGATGATGAATTCCAGCGGATTGGCGATGGTCTTGTGGAGAAGCTTGTGAGCCGGATCAAAATAGGCCCATAACCCTTTGGGATTGAGGCGGATTTCGTGGGTGATCCACACCTCTTTCAAACGCTCCTCCAGGGTGCGCTTGATGGCAAGCACCTCTTCGCTGCCTTGCAGCCGCTTGATTCCGGCCAGCACCTTCAGGCTCTGCCGCGGAAATTTATACATCAGGGCCAGGGTATACAACTCGCGCTTGATGTTGTTCAATCCCATGACCTTGGCCAGGGGTGCATAAATATCCAGGGTTTCTTCGGCTATTTTCTGCCGCTTGTCTCTGGGCATGGAGCCCATGGTCCGCAGATTGTGCAGACGGTCAGCCAGCTTGATCAGCAACACTTCAAGATGCGCGGCTGCCCCGGAAAAGAGCTTGCGATGAACCAGCTTGTAGAAGGTCTGCTTGTTTCCGGAAAAATTAGCGATCTTGGTGCAGGCATCCACGATGATTTCGATGTTCTTGCCGAATATCTCGCCGATCACCTCGCTGGTCACTTCGGGCACATCCTCCACCGTATCGTGGAGCACGGCGGCAGCCAGCAGCTCCGGGTCGAGGATGTCCAGCTCCTCCACCAAAATTTTCGCCACCTGCAGGGGATGGCTGATATAGGCCTCGCCGGATTTACGGCGCTGATCCTGATGGGCGGTAACGGCAAAGGAGAGAGCCTCCCAGAAAACCTTGGCCGGCCCTTCCTGCCCGCCGATAATCTGCTCCATGCGCTCGCAATAGGCGGCTATGTTAAATTTTCTGGGAGGTGCCATGTGCTCGCGGTCTTTCTTGTCCGGTTATGGGGAAATGGATGCCCTGTCCCTGCAAATAAGGTACAATCTCAGTTATCAGGTAGTCTTATAAGGGTATTTCGTTCTCAGCCCTTGTGCAATGATTTTCCTTTTCTTTAAAAAAATAGCGTAACTATCAAGCTTGATGCCGGAATGAAATGAGATGAAAACCACAAAATATAACTGTTCAGCCGTGCCGCAGATGCGCGAAAAAGGTCTGGGAAGTGTGTTATTGCACATGAGCAGGCCGATGACAACGCAGATGTGGTGCGGCTGGAAAGTTAGCCGGGGAGAGGCACATCTGTGACACGGAGAAGAAAGGTTTTTCACAGCAAACAGGGTCGGCCGGGAAAACGACAGCGTGAAAGCGGTAGACCGCAGCGCCAGCGTCAGGAGACACGCTTTGAAGGCGAAATATTAGGCCAGCTCTACACAGCGGACATGCCGCTTTCGGCAAAGGACATCTTTGAGGCGCTGGGCCTCAGCAAAAGCCACCGGCAGGAGGTGCTGGGGGTGCTGGATGATCTCTGCCGGCGCAAGGTCCTTTCCTGCAAACGCGACACCTTCGTTTTGCGCAAGAGTGTCGAACTGTTTGCCGGGCCGATCAGCGTAAATCCCAAGGGCTATGGCTTTGTCGCACCCACCGAGGCCCCGGCAGAACTGGAGATTGACCAGGACGTTTTTATTCCCCCCGGCATGCTGGGGGGCGCAGCCCACAGCGACAAGGTGCTCGTCCAGTTGATGAGCCGCCGCAATGACCGTTACGAAGGAAGGGTGATCGCGGTTCTGAACCGGGCCACCAGTCAGCTGGTCGGGGTCTACATGGCCGGGGGCGTCACCGGAATGGTGATCCCCGAGGACAGCCGTTTCCCCTACAATCTCGTTATCCGCAAAGAAGACAGCCGGGGCGCCAAGAACGGCGACGCGGTGTTGGCCGAAGTCACCTCCTTTGCCGCCGGACAGCGCAACCTGGACGGCATCATCCTTGAAGTGCTGGGCAATCCCAAGGATATCCAGGTGCAGACCGAGATGGTTATCCGCAAATTCGATCTGCCCCATGTCTTTAGCCAGGAAGTGATCAAGCAGGTCGAATCCCTTGATCCGGAGGTAAAATTGGGTGGTGGGCGTACTGACCTGCGACAGGTGACCCATGTGACCATCGACGGGGAAACGGCCCGTGATTTTGATGACGCCGTGGCCATCGAGCCGTTGAAAAACGGCTATCGCCTCTACGTCTCCATCGCCGATGTCAGCCATTATGTGCGGCCGCAAACCCCGGTGGATGTCGAGGCCTACCAGCGCGGCACCAGCGTCTATTTTCCCACCCGGGTTATCCCCATGCTGCCGGAGCGGTTGTCCAACAACCTCTGCAGTCTGGTTCCCAACGAGGACCGCTACACCTTCACCGCAGTGCTTGATTTTGATGCGCACGGCAACCGGGTCGGCAAACGATTCATGAAGAGCATCATCCGCAGCAAGCATCGCCTCACCTACACCATAGTCAAGCAGATCCTGGTGGACAAGGACGGCACGGTGCGCAGCCGATACAGTGACATGCTGGAAGATCTGGAGCGCATGGGCCAACTGGCCCTGAGCCTTGAAAAGCAGCGGACCAAGCGGGGGAGCATCGGCTTTGAGCTCCCGGAACCCCTGGTGGTGCTGGGCGAAGACAACACCGTCGAGACTATCAAGCGCAGCGAACGCAATCAGGCCCACAAACTCATCGAGGAGTTCATGCTCGCGGCCAACGAGGCTGTGGCAGAGGCGCTGGAGCAAGGCAAGATCGACAGCCTGTACCGTATCCACGAACCGCCGGATCAGCTCAAGGTGGCCGAGTTCACCGAGTTTGCCCAGAGCATGGGGCTTCCGGTCGAAGACGGCGGCGGCTCGCCCCAATGGTTCGGCAAAGTGCTGGCTTTGTCTGCCGGCACTCCCCAGGAATACATCATCAGCAACCTCCTGCTGCGCACCATGCAGCAGGCCCGTTACTCACCCCAAAATCTCGGCCACTTCGGCCTGGCAGCAACCCACTACACCCATTTCACATCCCCCATCCGCCGCTACCCGGATCTCATGGTCCACCGGGCCCTGGCAGCAAGCCTGCAGAAAAAAGGATCAGCCAAAACCACAGGGACACCGGTGTCCACCGAAGAATCCGGCGGGTTTCTTTCCAAACGGGAGCGGGTGGCGGTTGAGGCCGACCGGGAGATGGTGGAACGGCTCCAGGTTCATTTCATGGCCGACAAGATTGACGAAACCTTTGAGGCCATTATTTCAGGGGTCACCTCCTTCGGTTTGTTCGTGGAACTGACCGAGGTGTTTGTCAACGGCGCCGTGCCCATCACCGAGATGCGCGATGATTATTATGAACTGGAGGAAGGCCGCCATCGGCTCATCGGCCAGAAGACCAAAACCATTTTCCAGATCGGCGATCTGGTGCGGGTGCGTTTGACCAGCGTGGAAATTCCTCGACGTCGGATCAATTTCAGCATTGAAGAAAAACTGGCCAAAGCCACGGACCTGGCCAAACCTGCCACGGGCAAACGCAAAACGAGCAAGGCCAAAGGCGAGGAAAAACCCCGCAAGAAAACTGTCAGCCAGCCGAAAAAAAGGCCTGTCAAAGCAAAATGAACGCGACACTGCAGGATACAGTGCGCGAGCGGATGGGGCACGCGGCCATCGTTATGGTTTCGCCCAAGTTTGCCGAGAATGTCGGCTCGGCAGCTAGAACTGCGGCGAACATGGGGATCGGGCAGCTTATTCTCGTCTGCAGGGAGATGCCGGACCGTGAAACGATGCTCAAGCTGGCAACCGCCAAGGCGGCCCATCTTATCGACAATCTCGAGCACCACCAGAAACTGAGCGTGGCCTTGGCACCCTTCGGCTGGGTGCTTGGCACCTCGGCCCGTCAAGGCAGAAAACGAACCACCGTCAACAGCCCCAGACAGCTCATGGGCGAGATTCTGCCGCAACTTTCAAACAACCGGATCGCCCTTCTTTTCGGGCCCGAAGACCGGGGATTGTCCAACGAGGAGCTCCGTTTCTGCAACCAGATCACCACCATTCCAACCGTGGATTTCTCCTCCCTCAACCTGGCCCAGGCCGTGGCAATCCTCTGCCACGAACTCCATTACAGCGTTCTTGAAGCAATAAGCCGAAACATTTTCCCCGAATCAGCACCAAAGCAGGGAAACAAAGGCGAGCTTGAGGCAATGTTCGGTCATGTGGAAGAAGCACTTACCACCATCGGCTTTTTAAAAGAGGAAGAAGACGATTACTGGATGAAAAGCATTCGTGGATTTCTGGGACGTATAGGGCTGAAATCAAAGGAGATCAAGATCATTCGGGGCGTCTGCCGACAGCTGCTCTGGCACAACGATCATGGGAATCCGAAAAAAGATAAGGCTGCGGGAATCGGGCGATGAGGGACTGCCTCCAGTGAACCACTGGCCGCATCCCTTAAAACATGCGTTTCTTCCAAAGGACAAAGCCGGCCAGGCCGGTAAGCGCGATGGAGAGACCGAGAACGACCCAAAAGCCAAGTTGCTGACCCAATAACGGCACCCCCACGTTCATCCCCCAGAAGCTGGAGATCATGGTCGGAGTGGAGATCAGGATGGTGATGGAGGCGAGCAGCTTCATCACCTGATTCAGGTTGTTGGAAATAACCGAAGTGAAGGCATCCATCATGCCGCTGAGGATGTCGGAATACATCTGCACCATCTCCAGAGCCTGACGATTTTCAATAATGGCGTCCTCAAGAATGTCCTCATCCTCTTCGTACTGCGGCAGCAAATGTTGCAGGGCGCTGTTCTTTCTCAAGCGCAGCAGCCGCTCCAGAACCAGGCCGTTGGAGCGCAAGGCCACCGTGAAGTAGGTAAGGCCTTTCTCCATATCAAACAGCCTGAAGACCTCGGCATTGTTCATCGATTTTCGCAGATGGCGCTCGATTTCATCGGTCTGCCGGTTGATCTGATGGATGAAGCGCAGATAGACCTTGGCGGTCTTATAGAGGATCTGAAAGAGGAAACGGGTGCGCTTGCCGGTGTTGTAATAGGCCGGAGCCCCTGGGCCGACGATATTGCCGGGCAGAATTTCGGTTTCTTCCAGGGAGACGGTAATAACCTGGTCCGGGGTCAGGATGATGCCCAGCGGCAGGGTGTCGTACATGTCCGGCCCACG
>JAHJTI010000223.1 GCA_018829945.1 Pseudomonadota bacterium
TCCGGTTTGTCCGGCATTGGCAACCAGGGCCTGCACCGATTTCTCATGCATGAAGCGAACAAGATCATGCACGGTTTTGCATTTCTCCGGAAGGTATTCCTGTTCAAGGGGATTCAGCAGATTGAGCGGCGCAATATAGCGCATAATGTATTTTTGCCGCCGGACCTCATAGAGTTCCCGCAGCTTTGCCCCGGTTTGCCGCTCCTCCCGAAGCAAGCTCTGGATAATCCCCGCATAGACAACAACCTCGCCTCCTTCGCCGGCCTGCAGGGTAATTGCCTGACCATGCTGGAGGATTTTGGTGGCGGAGCCGGTATTGACAACGGTGGGGATGTTGAACTCCCGACAAATCGAAGCCATATGGCTGGTGGGTACGCCGATGTCAGTAATGATGGCGTTTAAGATGGGAATGGCCTGGACAAAATGCGGAGAATCATGCCTTGCGACCAGGATACTGCCCTTGGGGATATGCTCCAGTTGATCGAGATGGCGGAGGATATAGACCTTGCCCGCACTGGTACCCCGTTGCACCACAATACCTTTATTCTTGAGCAACACCGGATAGCTGGCTGCCACTGCCGCCATTCTCTGGTCCGAACCATCGACTATCGGCTCGTCCATCCGGAGACTCCTGGCCTGGAGGAAGTAGCAGCGCCCGGTGTTGTCCATGGCCCATTCGATATCCTGGGGGATCTTGTAGTACCTTTCGATGGCCAGGGCCTGCCTGGCCAACGCCAGCGCCTGCGCTTCACTGAGACAGGCTTGCCCCCGCAGCGCAACCGGGGTTTCTTGCGTCTCAACCCTGCTTGCCCCGGAGTTCACCACCATCTGCGCCTTGGCGCCGATGCGTTGCTCGATCAGACGGAGCTCTTCCTCCTTGGCCACGGTATACAAATCGGCATCGGTCAGACCATCCACCACCCCCGGGCCCAATCCCCAGGCAGCGCTGATCGCCATTCTGTTCCGGTCCTTGCCTGCCGCCGCCGTATAGATGACGCCGCTTGCCCGCGATTCGATCATGGCCACACAGCCGACCGCCATCTTCAATTTCCCCAGATCATAGCCAAGTTGGCGCTGGTAACTGGTGGCGTTGGCTTGAAAAAGACTGGCCAAAACCTCTTTATAGGCCACCTGTACCGCCGCAACGGCACAGTCCACATTGAGGACCGTCTCAAACTGACCGGCAAAGGAAAAGTCGCCGTCCTCCTCATCTGCGCTGCTGCGCACCGCCAATTTGCCTTTTTTGCCGAGCCGGTTTCGCATCGTTTCTATGGCTGCGGTAAGCGAGGCTGTGAAATCCTCGGGAAAGGTGCCGGCAAGGATGTCCGTGCGGAATTCCTTCAAAGTGGTTTTATCCGCCGAACTTAACCCCGCGAGCCTTTCCGCCAAACCGTTATGACGAACAAAATCGCTGAAGGCCGCAGTGGTGATGGCGAAGGCCTCGGGCACCCTGAGCTGTAAGATGTTTGCCAGTTCGGCCAAGTGATAGTTCTTGCCCCCCACCTCTTCGGCCAAATCCCAGGTAATCTCCGAATAAAATACCACCTGTCCCTGGAACAAAGACTCGCTGCCGGTCAGCATCCGTTGTACCAAGGTATCAATCCGGGTCAGAGTATCCCCGAGTTTGGGATATTGCAGGTCGGTGAGGAGATTAAAATTGCGCAGGGAGTCGGAGATCGCAGCAAACAATTCAGCGTAAGCGCTTCGGGTGTAATTGACATCAAAGAGATAGTCGCCGCCGAGCTTTTCCCCCATCTCGGTCATGGCTTCCAGGGTGCGGTTGTTGCCGTCAAGTACCGCCTGGAAGGCGTGAAACCGCGTTGCCAGTTCGGAGGCAGCACCATGGTTGCGGCCGAACAGCTCCTGAACCCTGCTGAAAAAAGTTTTTTTCATTGTCAGCGATTCCGTAGGGGCATTACCCGACCAGGCTCATGCCTCACCCAGCGCTCTTTGCACGGAGGCCTTCAACTCCTTGATCTTGACCGGTTTGGGGAAGAAATCGTGCACATCGTCCCGCAAGGCCTCGATAGCCACATCCAGGTTGGCGAAGGCGGTGATCATGATTACCTTGATGCCGGGGTACAGCTTCTTGACGGCGCGCAGCACCTCAAGGCCATCCACCCCCTTCATCTTCAAATCGGTGACCACCACGTCGAACCGTTTTTCCTGCAACCGTTCCAGGGCGGACTCGCCATTGAGGAAGGTCTCTACTTCGTAGCCGTCCTGTTCGAAGGAGAGTTTTGCCATATCGCCGACGATCTTCTCATCATCAATGACCATAATGCTATGCTTCGCCATACGTACACCTCTTTAACTTTTTGCAACTGGGCAAGGTTATAATAAATGTTGTCCCGACACCGATCTGACTTACCACCCGGATATTCCCCTGATGGTTTTTGATAATCCCGTAGCTCACCCACAGGCCCAGGCCGGTGCCGCTTTCTTCCTTGGTCGTAAAAAACGGATCAAAAATATGATCGAGAAATTCCGGGGCAATGCCCTTCCCGTTGTCGCCGATCTCGATCTCAATCTCGTCATGATCCACCACATAACTGGAGGCGATGCGCAACTCGCCCCCCTTGTCCATTGCCTGAATGGCATTGGTGGCCATATTGACCAGCACCTGCTGAATCTGGTGTTCGTCGATGTAGATATCCGGCAGATCCTCGGACAAATTCAGCTTGATCCTGATATTGGAGATATCGAGCATATTCTGAACCAGAGCCAGGACCTTCTGGATCACCTGATTGGTGGTCGCCTTATCCAGATGCTGTTCCTTGGGCTTGGCATAATCAAGGAGATTGTGGATGATCACCCGCAGACGCTCCACTTGCTCATCGACCCGCTCCATAAAGCCTATCCTGTCCTCCTTGCCGAGCCCGTCATACACCTCCGCATAGGTTTGGGCGAGCATGGAGATATTATTTAAGGGGTTGTTGAGCTCATGGGCCACCCCGGCAACCAGAATTCCGATGGAGGCAAGGCGTTTGGACTGGACTAGATCCTTTTCCCGATTATGGAGTTCATCGGCCATGGCACTGATGGCTCTGATCACCGCACCCATCTCGTCGTTGGAGGGTTTTTCCTCGATCTTAGGGTAATTACCCTTGGAGATCGCCCGGGTAAGACCGACAACCTTGCGCAACGATTGACCGATATTGCGGACAATGAGATTACTGAAGAGAAAGGCAAAGAGGACCACGGCCCAAAAAGAATAGAGCAGGATGTTCTTGGAGCGGACAATGATCGCCTCGATACGATCGCTCTCTAAGGTGGTTATATTTTCGGAAAAGGTTTTCAAATTCTGCCCTGCCTCCCGCAACTTTCTCTGGGCCGCGGCATCCCGATGGCGGGACTTACTGATAGATTCGACCAGCTGCGTATAGACATGGAGATTATCCTGAAGTTCCAAGTACTTTTCCGCTCCTACCGCCCTGGTGATATCCCTCTGGACCTGGAACAGGGTGTCGTGGGTCTGGCTGATCCTGCCTTTAATATTGTCAAGGGCAGTATCATCGCCATAGAGAAAATAATTCTTTTCCGCCAGCCGCATTTCCAGAAAATTGGCATTGAGCCCTTCGGCGATCACGGTAAAACGAAATTTGGTCAGGATCTGATTGAGATTCTGCAGGGCGAAGATTCCGATCATGACGATGAGCAGGATATGGACCGCGTTGGAAAGGTATATCTTATGTTCTATTTTCATTGCTCATACCCCGCCAGCAAGGCACTCCGTGTTCTCGGCAGCTCTGCCTGTTCTTTGCGTACCGGCAGATACCAGAGACTCCCATCAATGATCATCAACAAGCCGACAAGAATCAGGATTACATCAAAAAACGTCTTGAATCCCAAGCCGAAATACCCCATCAAGCCTATGCCGATGCTCATAAAAGAAACGCCGGTGCGGATGAATGCCAGGCCGGTGCGAGCCCGGGCATAGATGGTCCGGTAACAGCCGGCAATGGTGCGCTGGGCGGCAAGCACATTCCGTTCCCGCGCCAGGTGAGTGCGTTCCCGGCTGGGGGGTGAAGGGTACAATATGGTGCAGTAGTTGCCGAGCAGATCGCCTAGCCGCGCCAGCATGGTTTCCTTGCTTCGCTTTCCTTGCTCCCTTTGCTCAATGCTCTGGTAATTTTCGAGAAAACTCAAGGTAGCCCCGGTCACCTCTACCAGGGTTTGATCCTTGGGCGGAGTCAGCCGGGAACGCCGCACTCGGAAATAGGTGGGCAGGGAGACGATAAGAAGCAGCAAGCCGAAGGCCAAGGCAACAGAGGCCAGCATGGGTTGCTCGGCATATATTGGGCTGCTTGAGAGGGTCCTGGAGATGGCGGCCAGGGCGAGTCCCGCTCGGACAAAAGCCAAGGCGGTGCGAGCACGGGCCAGATCGGTTCGATAGCAACCAAGCCGGGTCCGCCATTGGGCCATGGTATTGCGCCAAAAGGCCAGACCGGTGCGTTCGGTGCCGATGAGCAAACCCGGCTTGGCATGGAGAAAATCCTGCGTATACCAGGAGATGTCGTCCGGAAGAGCAACCCGGAATTCAAATGGAGCCGGGCCGAAAACCCGCTCAACCTCCGAGCGCACGGCAGGATCCGTTGGGTTGCAGGCGGCAATAACGATGGTTCCGTCTGCGTCCTTGATCACCGGAAACCAGTTGCTGAAGCCCGGCTGGCTGACCGACAGAGTGTTGAGCAATTCAGGAGGGACGGGAAGACGTTCGTCGTATTCGATGGAACCACAGCGGTAATACTCTCGCAGGGCAGAAAGAAGAGTCTCCCGGGTCACCCCGTATTCGGTATGAAGAATACGGGCCAGCGGCACTCCGCGCAACACCGCCGCTTGCGCCGCTTCCGTAAGCATCCCTGGCCCGGAAAGAGCAAGCCCGGAGAAAGGCTGTATCAATGTCTGGGGATCAAGTTGCATCATTGCTGAACACCACGGTTTTCCAGAATCGGACTGGGATGCCGTAATCGGGAAGGGGAATCTCCATGTCGCCGTAGCAATAGGGAAACTGGCGGCGGGTCCGCTCGGCCGGAATGCTCCAGACAAAGCCGTCTGTCACCAAAAAAAGGCCGCTTGAAATCATCAGATAGTTGAAGAGATTCCAACCGTACGCGCCGCTATCGTTGAAGAAAAACATAAAGGCCACCCCGATGGAAATAAGGCTGAGCCCGGTACGGATAAAGGCAAGCCCGGTACGGGCCCGGGCCATGACCGTCCGCAAACGGGCCATAACATTGCGGCGCTCGGCCAAAACCGTCCGTTCCAGGGCAACCCCGGTGGTCGCCCAAATTCCTGGAGCATGGGAGCTTTTTACCGGCAGGGTCATAGGGTTTATGACAACGCCGGGCAGAGCATGACTGTGAGGAAAAAAATAATCCCAGATAGTGGGCATGCTTGTTTTTTGCCGCATGGACTTCTGCCCTTCCACTCCTGCCCGCCTGCCACGCAGATACCAGTAAAAACCTTCCAGACCCATAACCGCGCCGATGCCGATCAGGCCAATATCCAAGACCAGCCAACGGCTTGCCTGAAACTGGCGTAACAGGCCAAGGCCAAGGCTTATAAAAGCAAAGCCTGTGCGGGTAAAGGCCAGTCCGGTACGGACCTTGGCCATCCTGGTGCGAAAACAGGCAAGCAGCGTCCGCTCTTCGGCCAGATCGGTCCGGTCGCTAGCCAGATAACGCCGCCGCATCACCGGCGAGAGAGTGGTCCATCCTTGCCGTTGCGCTTCGGCTCCTTCCACTACCTGGCTGCGGCGAAACTCCGGGGCAATGTACTCGTTATATGCCTCAAGCACGCTGGTTCCACCGGTGGCGCCGGTATCGATGCAGGGAGGCAGGGCGGCATAAATCGCCCGGGCCGGCAGATACCACTTAAGGCCGTCATAGACCATGATGAGGCCGCTTATCATAAGTGGTATTTCCAAAAACAAGTAATACCCACCGCCGGCCAAACGGAGAAAGAGCAACGCAATGGTGACAAAGGAAAGACCGGTGCGGATAAAAGCAAGGCCGGTACGGCTCTTGGCCAACAGAGTCCGGTAATGGGCAAACAGGGAACGACGCCCTGCCAGATAGGTACGGACCTTGGCCAGAGGGGTCCGCCCGGCTGTGGCGGGAAAGCCGGGGTTGAGATCCTGATTATGCTCGAAGATCCGAGTGAGATCGTCGGCCAAGGTGACCTGAAACTCGACCTCCTGCACGCCGAGCGTTTTCCGGACCTTGTCGGCCAGAACGGAGCTGGGCACGACGGCAATTACCGTTGCCCGGCCATCACTGACAATGCGCGGAAACCAGCCTTCGGCCCGGAGCTGAACCATATCGAGTTTACACAAGACCAACTGGGGGCCGGTCACCGATTCATGATACTCCACCCATGGGCAGCCATAGCGATCGCCCAAAGCTGCAAGGGCTTGCATTTTCTCTAAACCTGCCGATATATCTTTTCTCATCCGGCAACCTGGGCGAGTTCTTCGTTGTTGATCAACCCGGCAAGCGCATAATTTCCATCCATAAAGGCACGAGCTACCGCGGAGATCATCGCATCGGTGTCCATGGCCGCGTCAAGCAAGCGGGTAAAGCCGAGAATACGACCAACCATGACAAGCTTTTCCTCAATGGCCTCCCTGGATGCCCCCTGCAACGAGGCATTGACCAGATCCTCTTTGACATCAACGAAGAAGCCATGCTGTTCGAAGATCTCGCCAATGCACAGGGCGCGACGGCGTCGTCGCTCAAGAGAAGTGCCGCCGCCCTTGAACCGGAATTTTATATGGTTGCTGCGCGGCTCAAGCGATGCCACCGTATCGATCATAATGAAATGAAAATCCATCCGGGCGTTCATGTTGCAGTAATCGCGACTGACCATGGCGTAATTCGGCATACCGATAGGCCGTTCCGACTTCTGGTCGGTAAGAAAGGAGGACATCACCGAACCCATGGGAGCTCCACCCGGCGGCGGCCCCCAGTGCAGACCGGAGGTGGTAATCCCTTGCCAAAGAGCCTGAAAGGGACGGGAGACCACCGCTTCCGGCGGGATTCGCCTTCGGGGCGGACCGGAAAACGCCAGCCCTCCGCCCATGTCGATAACACTGACAAAGAAGGGCACCGGTGCATCGATCGCATGCACAACGCCGAAATTTTCCTCCAACAACTCGTCACCGGCGTGAAACATCGCCAGCACCGCCTTTTCATGAACAAAGCGAACGATATCGTGGAGCGATTTGCATTCAAGCATGGAAAAAGTGGGGCCATACGCATCGGTGAGATGCAGCACGGTTACCAACTCCTGCAACTCCCGGTGCAGCGGGGGCAGCGGCACGCGCATCCGGTGTAAGTCCGGCGGACCATTTTGCCAGCTCTTTTCCGTGGCAGCGATCTCTTCGGCGGTGGCGTTGTAGACCCTGCCGTGGCTGCCGTCCACCGTGAGCCACTGTCCCTCTTTCAGGATGGTGGCCGCATCTTTCATCTCGCAGAGCATGGGTGTTTCCTGCTCCCGGGCCACGCAGGCCAGATGGTCTGCCGGGCTGCCCAGCTCCACCAGCACCGCCGCCACCTGTCCCAGGAGGTTGGCCGCTTCGACAAAGCTCTGGTGCATGACCAAAACCACCGGTTCCTGGGGAATATGTTCAAAATCCCTCCGGCTTTTCACCAGGAGCATCCGGCCGCTGGCCCGCCCGCCCGAGGAGATTACCCCCTGCAGCAGAGGCGGACTCTTTTCCTGCCAGTTGTCGCCAGCCTGGGTTCCCATGGTGGTCATGGGACGCACCTGAAGGATGACCACAGCTCCCTCCGGATTCACCGCCCACTCCAGATCCAGGGGCATGCCTTCGCGCTTTTCCAGTTCTCTGCCCCAGCCGGCCAAGGCCTGTAGTTCCCCTTCACTGAGGACCGGCTGGTTTCTCGCCTCCGGAGCGAGCTCTTGCCAGGCCACGCCGCCTGCCTTTCCGCAGACAAGCAATCGCTCCTTGTCGGCAATGGTAGAGCGGGACCAATCCACTTGGCCGTCAGCACTCACCAGATAAAGATCCGTTGCGGCACTGCCGGAGACAGCGGCCTCTCCCAAGCCCGGCACCGCGCTGATCAGCATCTGCCCGTTTTCCGGCTCTTGGGGGGATCGGGTCAACA
The DNA here is from genome assembly GCA_018829945.1 of Pseudomonadota bacterium. Lineage (GTDB taxonomy): Bacteria > Desulfobacterota > Desulfobulbia > Desulfobulbales > Desulfurivibrionaceae > Thiovibrio. The sequence continues at coordinate 8,130 of JAHJTI010000223.1, forward strand.
AAACCCCGGCGGCGCGAGCCTCCACCATCTCCAGGCAGAGGACGGCCATGTCAAAACGGAGGGGGTCCAAACCGGCATTGAGGCGGTACGCCAGACTGCGCGGATTGAAGTTGCTGGCCACTACCTGTTTGAATGCCTCAAGAAACTGCGCTTCATCACGGACATTAAGCACGGAACTGAACTGGCCGGCAAAGGAGTGATGGCGCCCATCCTCGCTGATACTGCTGCTGCGCACCGCCAAGTGTTTGCCGTTTTTAAAAAATACCCGGGCCGCCTCCGTGATTTCCTCGACCAATGCCGGCGGGATCACTGCCCCGGCAATCAACCCCTTAACCTGGGCAGCAGTGGCAGCGGAGACATGTTTTTCTTTGTCAGCCCCTTGGGTGGCGAGAAGATGGACCAGCTCCATCGAAAGCCCACCATGTTCGAGAAAAAAACGGCACCCTGCCAGGGTAATCACAAAACCATCCGGCACCGGCAGCGCGTTCTTGCGCAGTTCGGCCAGGGCCGCAGCCTTGTTGCCCGTTTGCCCCTTCAGGCCTGAGTGGATCTGGGCAAGGGGCAGGAGAGAGGGGACATTCTCGCTTGATGTGAGACTGGCAAGGGTTGCCTGCAAACGTTGGGCAACGGTGTGATGGGCGACCAGCAGCCCCCGGTACCGGCCACCGGCCAAATTTTCCAGCTGGGCGATCATTTCGGCGGTTTCTTCGGTAAGGCGGTGGACCAACTGGGCTAGACCTGAAGGATCACCCTGCAGGCGGAGATTGATACTGATTTCCGTAAGGCAATCCACGGCCCGGTTGTTGCTGGCCAAGAGGGCACGGAACACATAATAGCGCGCCTTGATAAGCTGCTGGGAATCCGTCTTCCGCTGTTGTCGAGCCTGGCGCAATTTGCCGAGCTGTCGATCGAACTGTTTCCTGAGCCAGCGCCGCACCTTACCCCTCCCCACCATCCCGCTCCTGCTTGATGCTTAGGAGAAAACGCTGGAAAAACTTTTCGATGGCCGTTTCGTCGCGCATCCGCACATCAAGCTGCCGGGTAAAAGAAATCAGCTCACCGAGACGGCCCAGTACCCGCTCCATCCTCAGAATATCGAGATTTCTGGCCTTGGCAATCACAAGGTCGCCCTTGCGTTCTACCTTAAAGTAGAGGCCGGAGAGAATCGCGCTGATCAACCGGGCCCGCCACTCACGTTTGGCTTTTTCAGCCATCCCCCCGGCAAA
>JAHJTI010000224.1 GCA_018829945.1 Pseudomonadota bacterium
ACCCGGATGATACCGATGCCTCCGGCACCGGGCGGCGTTGCTATGGCGGCAATGGTCGCCTCATTGAAATCCGGGAAATCCGGCATTACCATAGGTTCCTTGCCTCGTAAAATCCGGTGGCCCACCGGACAACGCCATGCCTGGCTGGCCCGGCAAGCTGCTCTTGTTGAAAATTAAATACGCGCAGCCCTCGACAAGCCAGAATCACAACGGCTGTTGCTCGGCAGTTATTCGTTGTTTCACTGCCCACTGCGCATTACGACTGTTCTTTTCCCAGGGAAACTATTACTCGGAACTCTTTTCTCCGCCTTTCTTTTTTCTCGGAGAACGTCGCCGTCCTTTCCCGGGGAGATAAATAAGCACTTTTTTAAACAGCCCTTCGCCAACGCTGCGGCTCCTGATCTCGGTATCATCCTGCAGGGCCATGTGCACCATGCGTCTTTCCGCAGGATTGATGGCGGGAATAGTCCTGGTTTTGCCGGTCTCCTTGACCTCCTTGGCCAAGCGCACAGCCCGCTCCTGGAGTTCTCCCATACGATTCTCCCTGAACCCTGCAGCATCAAGGGAAAAAAGAACCTTCTGCGGAAATTTCCGGGTGATAATCTTACGCATCACGTATTGCAGACCATCAAGGGTTTGTCCCTCCGGCCCGACCAGAATATCGACAAATTCCCCGGTGATTTTGGCATGCACTTTGTTGTTCTGATCCAACTCAATACCGATTTCAGAGGGGCAGCCCATGAGTTCCAATATCTTGCCGACATCCGCCCGGATCATTTCCATCTCTTCGGGCGAGACCGGATCGCCGACAACCTCATCAGACTCATCGTTGTCAACAATCTTTTCAGCCCTGGCTTTCGGCGCGCTCGGTTTTCTCTCCGATGCAGAGCGTTCAGGCCTGGCCTTTGGCGTCCCTGCTTTTTTACTTGCAGGCGGCTGCTTGTGCGCATGCCCCGCTTCTTTCTTGAGAGAGACCTGCACCGAGGCTTTTTTGCGTCCCAACCCGAAAATGCCGGTGGAACCGGTGGAGACTATGCGGATATCAAGCTCTTCGCGAGCCACATTAAGAGCCGCGCAGGCATTGCCGATCGCCTCTTCAACATCCGTTCCTTTATATTCCATTTTGGCAGACATCGTGTGATTCCTCCATCGCAGGCGGTGTTGCTTTGGCAGCCCGCTGTTTTCTCTGTGCATGTAGCCGGAGGCAACCCGGCCGCGCCCCTAATAGTTCACCCGGTTTTATGCAGTTTCATCCCGATTGACAAGATACTGCTGGCCAATGGACAACAGGTTGTTGACAAACCAATACAGGACCAATCCGGAAGCAAAATTCAAAAACATAAAGGTGAAGATAACCGGCATGAACATCATGATTTTCTGCTGGGTTGGGTCCCCGGTTGCCGGGGTCATCTTCTGCTGCAGGAACATGGTTGCCCCCATCAGCAGGGTCAACACCGGAATCCCTCCGAGAAACGGGAGATCAAATCCGATGAACAATCGATCCGGCGCGGAAAGATCCGTAATCCATAGCATAAACGGCGCATGCCGCAACTCAATGGTCTGCAGCAGTACCTTGTACAAGGCAAAAAATACCGGGATCTGGATGACCATGGGCAGACAGCCGCCCACCGGATTTACCTTGTAGGTCTGATACAGCTTGATCATCTCCTGCTGCTGCAGTTGCTTGTCATCCTTGAATTTCTCGCGCAGTTTTGCCATTTTCGGCTGCAGCTTCTGCATGGTCTTCATGGACTTCATGCCCTTCTGGGAAACCGGCCAGAAAAGAAGCTTGATGAGCACCGTCACCAAAATGATGGCCAATCCGTAGTTGCCAACATATCCATGGAGAAATTTGAGCAGATACAGGGTGGGCTTGGCCATCACGTCAAACCAGCCGAAATTGATGCTGCGTTCCAGTTCATGCCCCACGGATTTGAGCGCATCCATGGTCTTCGGGCCGAAATACACCGAGTAGGTGTACTGCTGACGCTGGCCGGGCTGAATGACATCGCTGGCACCGGCCAACACAGTAGTCACCCTGTTCTCATCCTGCACGGAGAAATGAGCGGTGTGCTGTTCCCCGGTCTGCGGCACGATGCCGCAAAGAAAATAATTATCTTCGTAGGCCGCCCATCCGATCTTGCCGGTGAAGCTTTTGCTTCCCTTTTTCAGGTCATCTGTCTTGATTTCCTCCAACACCCCATCGTGCAACACGGCCGGACCCACAAAAACCATCGCATGATCTTTGGCAAAAGGCCGGTTGTCCAGGGTCAGATATGGCGCTCCCTGCAGGGGTGTGGACGTTGTATTGACAACATCAACGGTCAATTCCAGCAGATATTGCTGGTCAAAAAACCGCATGGTGCGAACGACCTCAAGGCCCGAGGGCAGCTTGCCCCGCAGGGTAAGCGTTGTGCCGCCTCCTGGCTCTTCCTTGATCGGGGCAGCCTCATACATCACCGGAAGGATGCTGCCCGGTTCAATTCCCCAGGAAAAATTCAGAGGGAAATTGTCGCCGTTCTTTGGCCGAAGAAGCTCTTTATTGCCGGAATCCTCGGCAAGGGCTTCCCGATAATTCTTCAATTGAAAACTTTTCACCATGCCGCCGGACTCGGTTACAACCGCCGCGTACAGACTGGTTGAAACCGGAATATCGCGGCCTTGCCTGCCTGCAGCATCCGCAGGTGCTGTAGCCATCAGGCTTGCCGCAGCAATGGGGGCCGGAGCTTTGCCGAGACTTTGCTCTTCGGTCTTGCCGGTTTCCGGGGAAGATGTCACGATATCCTGCGTGACCGGTGGCGGGGTGGGAACAAAAAAGTACTGATAACCAAGTAAAATGGCCAACGAAAGAAAAATGGCCAAAAACATTCTCTGTGTATCCATGAAATCAATCCTTGTCAGGCTCTATGCCGTTTTTAGTTGGATGCAGGCCTGGAGCACCCGGACAACGTCACCGGCTGTTGCCTCAATACGATTTGTCCACCGGATCAAATCCGCCGGGATGAAAGGGATGGCAACGGAGAAGGCGGCGCAAGGCAAGATACAGGCCACGAACAGTTCCGTGGTAGGCAAGAGCCTCTATGGCATACTGTGAACAGGTGGGAGAAAAACGGCAGGCGGGCGCGAAAAATGGAGAGATACAGATCTGGTAACACCGTATCAGGGCAATAAATAATTTTTTCACATCAATCCCTTTTCTGGGGGAATACTGTCACCTCCAGAAAAAATGGCGACCGGAGGAGTGTCACGAGACCTTCAGCGCCTCTCCGTCCGGATCTGTTGTCTTCGCACCAACCTTACGCCGAGCAAGAAGCGCTCGAACAGCCGTCTCGATCTCCTGCGGAGAATCAAGGGAAAACCCCGGACGCACCGCAAAAACCACGTCGGAAAAAGGCTCGATAAACCCAGGGTTGTGGCGGAAAAATTCCCGGATTATCCTTTTGATCCTGTTCCGCTGAACCGCCTGCTTTACTCCGTGGATACTTATTCCCAACCTGTTACCTGTAGTGCTGTTCGGCAAATAGATCAGACTGAAATCCTGACCACGCACTCTTTTCCCCTGGCCGTAGACCAACCTGTACTGCCAGGGCTTGAGCAGCAACATGACCTTGGAAAGGGCATTGGCTTTCATGCTGCGTGAGCGGTGCTGATCGTACCGAAACAGAACTAGACGGTCAACCGCTTACGACCCTTGGCCCGACGACGGTTAATGACAGCCCGCCCGTTTTTAGTCTGCATTCTGGCCCGAAAGCCATGGGTGCGGTGCCTTTTAAGGTTGCTGGGCTGAAAAGTTCTCTTGCTCATGATCGTCTTCCTTTTTCTCTTCTATTACGGCCTCTGATTGGCCGGATTCTCATTTTTTTGCTGTCTCGCAGCAGCTGGAGCCTTGCATCATGCACCCTTCCGGAAACAAGCCGGAAATCGCAAAAAAATCCGCCCAGCAACAAAGCTCGCTATATTACCCAGAGCCTCACCACATGTCAAACATTTTCCCGAGGCGGTTGCTGTTCCGAAGATTCCTTGTCAAGGCCGAACATCTGCCGGACAAAGGCCAGCTTGAGCTGCGGGTTGTCATGGGGGGTGCTGTTTTTCAAGAAAACCATGGGTTCATGCAACAATTTGTTCACAATGGCGTTGGCCAGCATCTCCACCGACCGCCGTTCGTTTTCCGTGAGAGATTTCATCATGCCCAAGGTTTTCGCAACTTCAACCTCGCGGATGGTGTTGGCCTTTTGCCTTATGGCCGTTATGGTCGGCGCCAGCTCCATGCCTTCCAGCCACAAATCGAACTTGACCACCTCTTCGGCGACAATGCCCTCAGCCCGCAATGCTTCTTTTTCTCGCTCCGCCTTATTTACATCGACCACGTTTTTCAGGTCGTCGATGTCATACAGGTAGACATTGTCCAGATCAT
>JAHJTI010000225.1 GCA_018829945.1 Pseudomonadota bacterium
ATACTCCCAACAGGCCGTATGCCTTACCTTGAATCTCCAGCGGAGCGAAAATCATCTTTGCCAAGGCAGGGACAGCAGTAATCGCTTTCTCGTAATCGCTTTGTGCCATGAGGTCGGCAAAATGGATCACGGTCCCCTTGTGGACTATGCAATGATCAAAGGACAAGACCCCGGGGAACTGCCGCAGGCGCAGCTCTTCCTCCTGGAATCCATTGGCGCGGTAGACGAAAAGCTCGGTATTGGCGGGATTAAGGCGCAGGATTAACACGCGTCGGGAGCGCATCAGGCTTGCGGTTTTTTTCAGGATCAACTCCACCACCTCGTTGGTATCGAGGGTGGAGTTGATGGCTTTGAGAAGATCGTGCAGACTTCGCAACGATTCAATGAGTTCCGTTGTACTGTTCAGAAGAGCCCCCTGTTCCGTTACAGTTGTTTACAACGATGTCCCACTTCTACACGTTGTGGGTTCAGTATGTGTGAATATCTTATTGGACGAGTTGCATCTTTTCTTCGAAATCCTCGCGGTTGATCTCGCCCTTGGCATACTTGATTTTGAGTGTTTGCACGGGATCTTCCTGGTCGTCGGCCTTATCAACACTGAAACGCATATAGGCTGCCAGCGAAAGAATCAGTGCGCAGACCGCAAAAATCGACAACGCCGGATAACTCAGCAGGGTAACGTCCTGTTTTGCGACCCGGAAAAAAACAACCAGCGTTTCAATGAGCAGGGCGGTGATGATGACGATCAGGAATTTATTGAATTCCCGCTTGAATTCACTGAGGCTTTTTTTGCGGCCTTCCCAGATGATCTCATCGAAAATGATGATCCCGAGGTCGAAAACAACTATCGCCACGGTAATGAGCCAGATGGCGCTGAAAATCGAGTCAACGGCGTTTTCCACCTGAAAGGATTCCAGGATATGGCCGATGGCCAAGTGGATGAGGTGGACCGATAAGGCGATGAGGAGAACGGCAAAAACCAGATGGAAAAAATTGGCAATCACCCGAGAAATAACGGTCATTTTCATGGCGAAACCCCTATTGAATGTCTTTTTTCATCGCCTCAAACTGTTCTTTGGTGAGTTCTCCCTGGGCATAGCGCCGCTTCAGGATTTCCAGAGCGGAATCTTCACCGCCGCCGGATTTGAGAGACCACCGTACAACCACGATGCCGCCGATCACGATCAATCCGAAGATGATCAGCATATACATGCCACCGCCCCAGCCCATACCGTTGTATGCATGCCATCCCATATTGTACATCTCCTCTGTCCTTTTATGGTGATAAAAATTTACCGTGTAAGTTTTTCCAGAATCGATGCCACTGAAGGCCGGTCAGCCGGCCCTTCCCCCACATGATGCAGCCGGATAATGCCTTCCGGGTCGATGAGCACATCGCCGCCGCGTTGGGAGATTTCGCCGTGGGATTTTTGCAGTTTTTGGCCGTGGAGAATGGCTTTCAGGTAGGCCCACCAGGTTTTTGGGCCCCAGATATCCCAGAACGAGGCGGTAAGCATGTCGTAGGCCTGGTACAGTTCGCGGTTTTCATCAACCAGCACCGGCCAGGGGAGATCGGTTTCATCGATATAGCGGCGGGCAAAATGACCGGCTTCGAAGGTGACGACAACGATGCGCACGTTCCGTTCCTTAAAGGTCTTTTCCTCTTCCCGCAACTGCGAGAGATGCGCCCGGCAAGGCAGTCATCCCAAGTGACGATGAAAAACCATGAGCAGCCAGTGGCCGCGAAATTCCTCCAGAGTAAGCACTGTTCCTGTTGCATCGGGCAGGGCAAAGTCCGCAGCGGGTAAACCTGAACGATCCTCCATCATTTCCTCTTTGTTGTCAGAAGATAAATCTAGGTGTTCGGCGTTTGCTCAGGGAAATGCGTGCATCCCCCAAAAATAACACGGCGAAAGCTGTCTTTTCCGCCGTGTTATTGTTGCCTTGCTATTCTTTCATGAATCCCCAGGCCTTTTCATGGATCTTCTGCTGGATATCCCACAGCTCTTTTTTCTTTTTGAGGAGATCTGCCTTGGTTGTTTTGGGATTGCGCGCCGCTTCGGCATATTCAAACATCGTGTCGTGCATTTTCTTGCGCAGGTCCGTGGTCGCATCAAGGAATTTTTGCTGGTCTTCAGGATCGATATTTCCCATCATGACCGGACCCATGCCCATGCCCATACCGGGTCCCATGCCACCACCCATCATACCGCTACCCATCTGACCGCATGGCCCCATGCCCATGCCGGGACCCATGCCCATACCACCGCCCATCATGCCGGGACCCATCGGTGGCATTGCCTGTTGCTGCGGCATCGCGCCAGGCGCTCCGCCTTGCATCATCTCTTGCCCGCTCTGGGCGTAAACCGGTCCCGTTGTCAACAAACATGCCATTGCCGCAATCGCCATGAGTTTCTTTTTCATGCTGTCCTCCCTCTTGGAATAAGTAGTTGGTTGTGCGCTGTGAAGGCGAATGCCCCTTGTGATACGTACTCGGGACAATGAACCGCAGTTCCCCGCACGATATGAGAAGAATTCAGTATCCCATTTTTTGGGGGGGATTGTCAATGTCGGCTGAAAATAACGCTGCCAGGCGGGCGTGGGGCTCGTTTGTCAGGGCGGCATGTACCGATCGCTTTCGGGGGGTTACTCCGGCGGCAGGCGACAGCAGTGGAAGATGCTCGGGATATTTGCCTGCCAGCGGTTCAGGCGCAAGGTGATCGCCACCTCTTCCAGTTCGGCTATCAGAAAGACAATGATGGCGATGCGGAAAGGATAGGCAGGACCGCCTATGAGCAGCAGCGGAGTGGTAATTCCCAAAAAGACTGCGGCGATTTTTGCCGCGTGGGTGTGGTAGCTTGTCAGGCGGTGGAATTTGTAAAATCCCAGAAGAATGGGGAGCAGAAAAGCGGCAAGGCCAAGGAGGATGAAGATCAGTTCTTGCCGCATAAGCGATGGCCAGAGCAGCCACACCCCGAGCGGCGCGGAAAGATAAATGGCAAGGTCACCCCAACTGTCGAGCTGGGCACCCCATTCGGAGACCTGGTTCAACCGTCTGGCCAGAAAGCCGTCCAGGGCATCGCTGAGAAGCGAGAGGACAAAGAGGAAAAGAAAAAGACCGGGCAGTCCTGCTGCTGCGGCAGCCAGAAGCAGTGGCGCAATGAGGATGCGCAGGATGCTCAGCAAGTTCGGAATGTTCACTGCTTTTTTTAACATGGTACCAGCCTATGCTCCGATGATTGCTGCCGGCGCCCTCTTTTTGCGGCCATCAATGCTATTCCGCAGGTGAGCAATCCCCGGGTCACATCCGAGCAGGAGAACAGGTTGTCGAGTCTCATGCATGTTGCGGCGGCAATGGATATACCTGATTGCGGCCATTGCTCTTGGCTTCGTAAAGAGCCAAGTCCGCCCGTTTAATGACACTCTCGAACTCGCTGTCATCAGAGGTGAACTGGCTGACTCCAAGGGAGATGGTCACTCTGTCCATGTGTGGAAAAGAGGCTTGTTCCACGAGGGCACGGATCTTCTCGGCAAAGAGCAGACTGTGTGGAAGTGAGGTCTCCGGGAGCATAATAACAAACTCTTCCCCCCCCCAGCGGCAGAAGAAATCGACTTCGCGAATGCTCCGGCCAACGAGATCGGCCAGGTTTTTGAGAACCATGTCACCTGCTTCGTGGCCATAGGTGTCATTGATCTTCTTGAAATGGTCAATGTCGAGCATGACGATGGAATAGGGAGCGTCATATCTGATTGCCCGTTCGTGTTCCAGGCGGACCATGCTGCTGCCTTTGCTCCTGTTCCAGATGCCGGTGAGAAAATCAGTGGCCGATAGTTTTTCCAGGCGTTCTCTGGTCAGGAAAAGATACAGGGTGAAGGAGAGACCACCTGCAAAAATGAGGCTGAGCAGGACCAGGGTAAAAATGTAGTGGCGTTTGTGTTGGGCAGGAAAGTCGTCCTCTTCAAAACTGACGAGATAGGCGATGCTGATCTGTTTGTGGTTTCTGATGGGGAGAAAGGCGACAGTAAAGGATTTCCCCGCATAGCTGGCAGGATAGGCAAAGGAGCGCCAGTGGTCAAGTTCGTTCTTGCGGTCCTTCTCCACTGAGGCAAAGAGTTTTCCCGCGACTGTCATGTCGAAGCCGCAGTCTGCTGCCATGAGTTTCTGCAACACTTCCCGGTCGTAGACATAGCGGTCGGGCATCGGCCCGAATTCGTAATTCGCCTGTTCCTCGCGGAAAACTTTTTCTTCGACGGTCCGTCGGTCGATGAGAAGCAGGTAGTTCTTGGCAAAAAGATGGTTGAGGCTTCTCTCAAGGGCGCTGAAGGAGAGGCTTATTTCCACGGAGCCGAGATGTTCTTCCCCTCGCAGCAGAGGATAGACAAAGCGAAACCCGTTGAGGATTCGTCCTTCTTCAAAGGCGGTTATCTTTTGTCGGGTCGTGTTTGCCTTCACAACGGTATCGCGGATGCCAACCAGGGAGTCGCCATGCTTTTCCGGCCGGTGAAAGCGCAGAAAACTGCGGCTGTCGGGAAAATGAAAATGGAGCTGGCGGAAGTTTAAGGCTGTGATGCGCTGGTAGAGCGGAGTGAGGTGGTGCAGGAGCCGTGCCCGTGTCTGGTCTTTGTGTGCCGAAACCCTGTTGGCTTCGGTCATGAGTTGCAGAACCTCGGGGGTCTTGATGCTTTCGTCAAATATGAAATCCGCCAGCATCTGATAGCCGTTCAGGGCGACCAGATATTCGGTATTAAGATTGTGTACCTTTTGCTGCAGATAGAGATCAAGGGCATCCTGCTCCTTGCTGTCGACCCCGGCGATGAAAAATAGAAACACGACAAGGGAAAGGATGCTTATGGTAATGCCATTTTTTTTCATATGTTATCCCAGCGCCTGCAGGAAAAATCCTCTAAGCTGCTGTTGCTGTCGGGCTATTCCCCGATGATTTTCACCAGCACCCTTTTTTTGCGGCCGCCGTCGAACTCGCCGTAGAAAATCTGTTCCCAGGGGCCGAAATCGAGCGCGCCGTCGGTGATGGCCACCACGACCTCGCGGCCCATGATCTGCCGTTTGAGATGGGCGTCACCATTGTCTTCATAGCCGTTGTGCCGGTATTGGGAAACCGGCTCGTGCGGGGCAAGCTTTTCAAGCCAGACCTCGTAGTCGTGGTGCAATCCCGACTCATCATCGTTGATGAATACCGAGGCGGTGATGTGCATGGCGTTGATCAGGGCCAGCCCTTCCCTGACTCCGGATTGGTGCAAACATTCCACCACCTGCGGGGTGATATTGATAAAGGCGCGGCGGGTGGGAATGTTGAAGACAAGTTCTTTGCGAAAGCTTTTCATGGGCGGATATTTCGGTGGTGTGGTTTTGGGGGAACGGGAAACCGCTCCCCTCGTTTATTGGTTGGTGGAGATATCAGGCAGACGGAGATGAAGCCGATTTTTCGAGCTGATCCCCCAGTTCACCGATATATGCGCTCAGCGAGTTTTCCGACTGTTCAATCAGCGAGCGGAGATCACGATCAAGCTGGTCTATCCTTGCAAGCACGGCCGCCCGTGATTCCGCGTCAAGATCTGCCTGTCTTTTCAGCTCAAGTTCCAGGAATCCGCGCAATTCGATAAAACGTGAAATCTCGGCCTGATTGGCGAGTTCACGGCTTGCCTGAAGTTCCCGGGTGTGGCGGCGAGCGTCAAAGAAGACCGAAGTCTGGAGGTAGAGAACAAAGATGAGAAACAGCGCCAGGAGGAAGGTCGATACTCCGAGCATGACTAATCCGAGAGGCGCTTCAACGAAGCCGAATCCCCAGGAAAGAGTTGTCGGTGTCATGAACGCGCTCCAGTTGAGCGCAGCGAAAGCAGTGATCGCGATCAGGACAAACAGTAAAAAAAGAGTGCGAATTTTCATAATGACCAACCTTTTGTGTTGAATTTTCTGCTGCCGATCAGGAGCAACCGGCGGCGCCATCTATATACTATACTGCATGGCTTCCCGGGAACACAAGCGAACGTTGGTCGTTATGAATCAAGGAAATGTTGCGACAAGAGTGTGCGGGGCAGAAAATAATGTTCGTGTTCGGAATCCCAATGGACAGAGCGGTTTGATAGTTGCTGGTTGCCACGAAGATCGTAATAGGTCTTGATAAAGAGAAATCAGGTCTCTTTCTTGATAGGCAGCCGGCGGAATCCGCTGATTCTCTCCCGCCAATAGGGGGCGAACTCCGAAAGCGTGGTTCCGGCGGTTGATGAGGCGTGATAGAATGAGGACTCGTCATTGACGATGCCGCAATGCTTCATGTTGTTGAAAAACACCACAGACCCCAATTGCCACTTTTCATCTTCCTGAATCTTGGGGAGGGAAAAATAGAGTTTCCTCGCGGAGGTCCGTTTCATACGGATACCGTTCTCACGCATCACCCGCCAGACAAAACCGGAGCAGTCGAACCGTTTCGGCCCGCGAGTCCCACGGGCATAAGGTCGGCCCAGAAACTGCTCGATCTTGAGGCGCAAGTCATTTCCAAAGGTTTCCGTGGAAGGTTTCACCGGTTCCTGTTGGCCCGCTGTTGCAGGGGAAAAGCTCAAGGCAAGCAACAAGGAGAGGCAGAGGCACGCGCTCTTCATTGGATGGCGCTCCCCACCAGCAGGCCGAGACCGATAAAAAGACCGGCCAAAAAGATAGCCACCGCCATGTTCCCTGATTTAAGCTGGTTGTTCAGGTCCATGTTCGGCGTCATCCAGTTGAACACCTTAAAAGCGGCGAAAAAACCAGCCAGCCCCAATACCAGGGAGATCAAAATAGAAATGCCGTAACTCATAACTTCCATAACCTGCTTATCTCCAATCCTTAGGTTTCAGCCTGAACTTCAATATCGCCAAGATAGCGGGCTCATCCCGGATGGGCAAGGATAAATTGGAGGAATTTTTCTCAAGTTTTTTCTATGCTGTCACCGCCCGATTGAATCAGGGCGTGGGTATGGCCGAGGGTTCCAGAGATACCTCCACCGCCTGAAAAGCGATATAGCCGAAATCGCGCTCCCGCTCCGACTGTTTCGGTGCCGGATACAACCCCTGGGCGCGGACCTGAAATCCCGCAGCCCCCAAGAATTCGCCGACCCGCCGAGCCCGTTCCCAGGCAAGCGGCAATGGTCCTTCTCCGGCGGTGCTGGCATAGCCGTTCACCACCACATTTTTGGCCTCCCATGCTTGCAATGCCCAGGCGATGTCTGCCAAGCGCTGCTTCTGATCCGGGGCCAACTCGCTTATTCCGCGCGGATAAAAAAGTTTCGGCAATGCTTGTTGCGGCGGGACTATCTGCACGGTCCACCCCGGATATTGCAACAAGAGTTCTTCTTCCATCCGGTGCAGAGTCCGGAGGGAGGCCTGGGCATCGGATTTCGGCAGGATGGTGATACGGTGGTTTATCTCGTCCACTTCAAAAAGCCGGGTGGGAATTGGGAAAAATGCCCGTACCGATTGAATGATCCCGGCGGAACCCAAGGCGGAAGCGGCCGTGTTGGTCTGAATCGGATTGGCAACGGATGACTGCTGGGCTTCGACCTTTTTAAGGTCCGCGACCTGAATCTGATCCAACCGGAGAGTCACCGGTTTTTTGAGTTCCTGCACCATGCGCTGGAGGATGCTTTCTTCCAGCGCAGGATCCCCTTGCTTCGTCAGGAGGACCACATCCACATGCATGGGCAGCGCTTCCGGGAAGCTCACTGCAAAGGACTGAATCCGGCTTTGTCCCGAGTGCACGGCGGTTTCCTCGACAACCCGTCGTGCTCCCTGGGAAAGAAACGTCTCGGTGACAATATTTTGCAGGGATTTACTCAGCGGAATGGCGAGGGGAATAAGCACCAGAAGGGCCACCAGCGATTGCCATACCAGCAACCGCTGGAATTTGGCGCGGCCAAAGCCGTACCAGGTTGAGACAATGGCCATGGAGATGCAGATGGCAAAGATGTTGGTAATGAAGAGCAGCGAGGCGCCCTTGGCAATAGGCCATTGCTGCAATACGGTGCCATACGCCACAACAGCAAGCGGCGGCATCAGGGCTGTGGCGATTGCCACACCGACTATGGCGCCTCCTCGATCCCGAACAATGGCATAGCCCCCAGCCAGACCGGATAGCACCGCGACCACCAGGTCGAAAAGATTAGGACGGGTACGGGCCAGGATCTCGGGGGTGGCGTCGGTGAGCGGCGAAAGCAGGACTATCAAACCGGCCATGCCCAGGGCCAGAAGCACCCCCACCAGCAGGCTCCGGAACCCCTCTCTGCCCATTTCCAGATCGAATCGGCCCAGCGAGATGCCGGACAGCGCTATCGGCCCCATCAGCGGAGAAACAAGCATGGCGCCGATAATGACCGCCGGCGAGTTGAGGAGAAGGCCGATGGTGGCGATGCCCGAGGCGATGACCACCATAAACATGTAGCGCTGGGTAAGGCAGCCATTCTCCACCACATCGGCAAGAATGGTGGGATGATCGACCGATGCGGCCTTGGCGATGCGCCATTGCCTGAATCTGTGCAACAAGGTGGCGGGTGTCATATCTCGTATTCACCTGAAAATGGGTTGAAAGGTCTGACAAAGTACCTTCCGGCATGCGGCCTGTCAATACGGAAAAACAAGGTGTTGCAGGGCAATGGCGGAGCAGAAGGCAAGCGAGATGGATTACTAGCGTCGCATCACGTCTGACAAGAATTTGGAGTAATTCTTGAATAGATCAGGAGTCGAGAAACTCCCGGATGGAGGTGGCAAGTTCACGGAACAGCAGCGGCTTCATGATGATCTTGCCGATCCCGATGGCCTCGGCCCTTTCCGGCGATAGTTTTTCGCTGAAGCCGGTGCACATGAGAATAGGAATATCTGCTCGTATCTGCCGGATTTTCTGGGCCAGAACATCGCCCTGCATGCCCGGCATGGCCATGTCGGTGAGCACGAGATCAAATTCCCGGGGACGGGAGGAAAACTCTGCTAACGCTTCCGTGCTGCTCAACATGGCAGTCACCTGATACCCCAGACGCACCAGCATGTTCTTGTGCATGGCAAGCACCATGGGCTCGTCATCCACCACCAGCACCCGCTCTTTCCCGCCTGGTAGTTGTTGCGAGATGATTTTTTCGATGTCCAGCCCCTTGCTTTCCGTCTGCGGGAGGTACACCCGTAGCGTCGTGCCTTGGCCAAATGTGCTTTCCACCCGGATATCCCCGCCGCATTGCTGGACAATGCCATGCACCACGGCAAGTCCCATACCGGTACCCTCACCGCGCGCCTTGGTGGTAAAATAGGGATCAAATATCCTTTCGATTATCTCCGGGGTCATGCCGCAGCCTGTGTCGCTGACTGTTAATTCGAGATATTTTCCGGGTTGGAGCAGGGCAAAGGCTTCCTTCTCGCCGAGTTCTATCACTCGCAGCCCAACCCGCAAAACTCCTGAATCATCATCACGCATGGCATGATAAGAATTGGTGCACAGGTTCATGACCACCTGGTGAATCTGGGTGGGATCAACGAGTACCGCACCGCTTTTCTCGTCGATATCAAGCTGAAAATCGATGTTTTTCGGGATGGAGGCCCGCAACAACTTAATTGCCTCTTTCACAATGAGATATACTTCGATGGGCCGACGTTCCTGCTCCGCCTGTCGGCTGAAGGCGAGAATTTGTTTGACCAGTTCCTTGGCGCGTAGACCTGCCTGGAGTACGTTGTCAAGGTCGTGACGCAGGTCGCTGTTTTCTGGCAACTTGTATTTGGCCAGATCGGTAAACCCCAGGATGGCGGCCAGGATATTATTGAAATCATGGGCAATGCCGCCGGCCAGGGTGCCGATGGCTTCCATCTTCTGACCCTGGCGTACCTGCTGTTCGAGCTGTACTTTCTCTTCAACGCTTTTTTTCATCAAAACCCGTTCCCGCAGCACTGCAATACCATACGCGACATCAACCGCCAATTCCTGGAGGAGGTCCACCTCTGCCTGGCCAAAAGCATGTTTTTCCGCAGCGTAAATATTAAGCGCACCGATGGGTTTCCCATCCTGTATGAGTGGAATAGCCACGGAACTGCCAACATGATGTTTTCGCGCAGTTTCACGCCAGGGTATAAACCCATTGCAAGTATCCACATCGTCACAGAAATCGACTTTGCCTGTGCGGATTGCCTTGCCGGTTGGCCCCTGGCCCCATTCGTTATCCGCCCACGAAATTTTAATGTTATCCAGATACCCTCCCTCATTGCCTGCACTGGCAGCTACCCGGACTCCACATTGCGGATTGTTTTCCTTGAGGCCGATCCACGCCATTTTATAACTGCTTTGCCGGACGATAGTTTCGCAGGTCTCAGTCAGAAATTTTTCTTCCTTTTTGGCCCGCACCAGAATTTCACTGCAATCGCTCAACGTGCGCAGCGCCCGGTTTTTTTGAACCAGTTCCGTTTCGGATAGCACCCGATCGATGCCGATCGCTATCTCGTCGGCTACTGAGCTGAGGCTCTGCAATACCACCTCCGACAAGGGGTGTTTGGCAAAAACCGCCATGACGCCGATCACCCTGTCACCGATTACGAGCGGTTGTCCTGCAAAGGAAACTATCCCTTCCCGCTTGGCCCATTCCTGGTCACGGATCTGCGGATCATCGATAACGGTGTTGGTGAGATGCGGGTTTTTATGCAGGGCGATGGACCCGATTTTGGACTCATCAGTCATCGGGATCCGGCTGTGCGGGCCATCCAAATGGGTGTACATCCCACCGCTGGCCGCAAGATGCAGGATCTCCTCTCCGGTGTCCAGTGTCCAGATGCGGGCAAATGCCGCGTCAAGATGGAGAACCAGCAGCTCGGTGCACCGCTGCAGCATCTCTGTCATATCCCTGCTTTTGGTCAGAGCGACGCCAATCTCGGCGCTGAGCGACAGGAGGGAAAGCTGTTCCTGTAACCGCTGGTCGGTGGAGACTTTACTCAACTCCAATGTCCGGCGAGACGAGATATCCCGGACAATTGCCAGCTTATGGGGTCTGCCCCCGTATGAAACAATGGCCCCGCGCACCTCCACCGGGAAACTGCTGCCGTCAGCCCGCACGTCAACCGATTCAATGCTCTGTGCCAGCTCAATCTGGGTTGCCTGGGTGAATCCTGCAAAAAGGTGGAGGTAGTCGGGATGGACGATATCAAGGCCGGTAAGTCCTTGCAGGCGCTCCGGGGAATAGCCGTAGATTTCGCAGGCCTTGCGGTTTGCGTCGACGATGGCGCCGGTATTGTCAAAGATAAGGAAGGCATCGTTGGCGGAATTAAATATTTCTTCGTAGCCGGAGGAAAACTCACGAAAGGTCTTAGTGTGCCGTGTCAACAGCCAGGCGAGGATTCCCATGGAGCAGAGCAGGAAGGCAATGTCCTTGGCAAGACCCCAGGCCAACAACGTTTGCCCGCTCATCATGCTGGTGGCGAGCAGCCAATCGCCGGCCAACAGCCAGAGAAAGGCGACTGTGCCGTACGTTGCGAGGATGGGCCAGAATGGGTATTTGTTTTTCTGCATGACCTGCCTTTTTTGAGAAAGGGGATACTTTCAGCATACGAAATATCCCCCATAAAAAACAAGGGTTGGTTTATCCCGGTTCAATTCCGGACAGTGCTGGAAAGCTTAAAATCGAGATGTGAAGAGGATGGCAAGCTTGGGACATATGTGAATCTTTCGTACGTCCTGCACCTGTTGCCAGAGAGAAGGCTCGGGAGATGGCCCTGGCACATCCGGAGGATCTTTTGCTCTTTGGCGCAGATTTCGGTCCTTGGTCTTGGTGCACCGCTGGAAGAAAAAAGTTTTGGGAGGAATGCGGCCCGACTGCTTGCCGGAGAGGAATAACTGTTCTGCGTCGTTATTCAGGCGAAAATTGGAAATCATGACTCAAAGGTTTCTGGACCCCGGCTTTCGCCGGGGAGACGGTCGATGGTGCATCGATTGTTTTTGCATTAGCGCGCTATTTTGCCGGAGTCCGCAGGCTTAAGGCCAGCACCACGCCGGTGGCGGTGAAGCAGGCGGCCATGAAAAAGCTGCTGCCGAAGCTGAGGCTTTTTTCCGCCAGCAGCCCGGTCATTGCCGGACCGGCGATCTGGCCCAGGGCGAAGATGAAGGTGATGAGACCGAAAATACGTGCCGCTTTCCGCGGACCTCCATAATCTCCGGCCAGGGCCGCCATAATGGACGGGATGGACCAGACAACCACCCCGAAGCAGCCGATGGAGAGATACAGAAACGGGACGGGTAGCGGCCGGGAAACCAGAAGATAGGCCGTGGTCTGGATGGCAAAGATTATGGCCAGCGTGTATTTACGGCCGATCCGATCGGAAAGGGAGCCGAAAACCGGACCGGACAGCAGGCTCAAGCCGCCCACCAGCGACCAGAAG
Organism: Pseudomonadota bacterium; assembly: GCA_018829945.1. Lineage (GTDB taxonomy): Bacteria > Desulfobacterota > Desulfobulbia > Desulfobulbales > Desulfurivibrionaceae > Thiovibrio. The sequence continues at coordinate 12,391 of JAHJTI010000225.1, forward strand.
CTGCCAGCCTGTGCCTCGGAAAATCCGTGTTCCTGAATAAGCGACGTGACAATGAAGGTCGCGTAAATCACGTAAGTATACCCGAAGAGAAAATAGAGCCCGCCCAGGTGAGCGATGTCCCGCAGGCTGATACGGGGCTCTGTTCCGGCCAGTTCGTCTGCAGCCTCGTTCGGCGTCTCGCCCAGGGGTCGCAGTTTTTTCTCCTGCGGGCTGTCCCGCAGCATTATCAGGCATAACCCCGCCACCAGCAGGATGATCACGCCCAGCACCTGCCAGCTCAAGCGCCATCCCTCCGCACCGCCCAGATTATTTAAAAAGGGCACCAGCCTGCCGGAAAGCAGGATGGCAAAACCGCTGCCGATCACGACAAAGCCCGTGGCTCTGCCCCGGTGGCTTTTGGCGAACCATTGGGAAATGAGGCCCATCATCGGCACGTTGGCCGCGCCGCTGCCCATGCCGGTGATGGTATAGCACGCAAGGATCATGGCCAGGGAGGTGCTGCGGCCGATGAGAATCATGGTCAGGCCGATGGCGGCAAGTCCCATGACGATGAGACGCCGGTAGCCGAAGCGATCGACCAGCGATCCGCAGAACAGAACCGCCACCAGGTAGCCCGCGAAATTCATGGTGCCGATCAATCCCATCTGGCTGTAAGAAAGATGGAGCGACTCGCCCATGGCCGGCAGGATCATGCCCAGAGCGAAACGGCCCAGGCCGAGGCAGGCGAAGAGGCAGAAGGTCCCGGTCCAGACGATGTGCCAGCCGTAGTGGATGGCGTTTGTTCGCTCGGCTGGCATGCCTTTATGGTGCTTGGCCGGCGGCAAGGGCTTTTTTGCGATTGTGCTCGTAGCGCATCTGCAGGATCTCGACCAGCAGAGCAAAGCCCATGGGCAGATAGATATAGCCCTTTGGCACATGCTTGTGCAGCCCTTCCATGAAGATGGTCACCCCGATGGTGATCAGAAAGGAAAGAGCGAGAATCTTGATGGCCGGATGCTGAAGGATGAATTCGCCGATGGGCTTGGCGAAAAAGAGAATGGCCACGAAGGAGACCATGACCGAACTGATGATGATCCAGACCTGATTGGTCAGGCCGATGGCGGTGATCACCGAGTCGATGGAAAAGACAATGTCGATCAGGACGATCTGGGTGATGATCGCGGCAAAGCCGCCCATGACCATGCCTGGGCCGATTCCTTCTTCCTTGGCCTCCACAGTGTGGTGGATTTCTCTTACCGCCTTCCAGAGCAGGAACAGGCCGCCTGCAATCAGGATCAGATCCCGGACGGAAAAATCCAGGAACACGGTGTTGGTGAGGTTGGTCAAGCCGAGGAGCGCGACCAGCATGCCGATTCGGGCGATCAGGGCGAAGGCGAGCCCTGCCAGCCGGGCGCTGTCGCGTTTTTCCGCGGGCAGCCTACCGACAAAGATCGAGATGACCAAGATGTTGTCAACTCCCAGAACCAGTTCCAGCCCGACCAGCAGGGCAAGCAACGCCAGCGCGTCTCCCATGTGTACAACCTCGGTGTGGTGTGTTTTGCTGCCATCACGATGGCACTGCGATCCTTCGACAGGCTCAGGATGAACGGATTTTTTTACGAGTATGATTGA
>JAHJTI010000314.1 GCA_018829945.1 Pseudomonadota bacterium
ATGCCCACGAGCAATGCCCCCTCTTTTCCGGCAAGGCGATCAAACTGCACCAGCAATTTCCCGACCCGCCCCGCCTTGCCCAAGCCGCCGCCAGCGAAGAGGAGGCACTTTCCCATTACCGCGCTGTGCGCGGTGCCATTCGGGAATACCTGGCCACCCTTCCCTCCACCCTTTCTTCCCACCGCCCATAACCTGCCTGTCCTATAAAACAAGCACCCCAAAAAAGTTGCCGCAATTCAGCTAAATATATTACTTGCGCTCCCTGGCATATCATGGTAAATAGGGAAATTCATTGTGTTGCCTCTGCCTGTAATCGCTATACGAACAAAAGCGCACCGCACAAAGCCTCTGCTGAGGGCGTGCGGTTTTTTTGTTTATGGGGCGTTGGGCGGCAAGGATGAATCTTTCTCCTGCACAGCAACCCTTCCCCCCACACGCCCTTCAATAAGGAACACCACCCATGAGCACCTTCGCTGACCTTGGTATCAACCCAGACATTATCTCCGGCCTTGAAGCCCTTGGCTTTACCGCGCCGACCCCTGTTCTGGAACAGATCATTCCGATCCTTCTCAAAAAACCGGTGGACATTGTCGGCCTGGCCCAGACCGGCACCGGCAAGACCGCAGCCTTCGGCATTCCCCTGGTCCAGCTTTGCAATCCGGAAAGCCGCAAGACCCAGGCCCTGGTGCTCTGCCCGACCCGGGAGCTCTGCATGCAGGTGGCCCGCGACCTCAATGCCTTTGCCAAAAATCTTCCCACCATCCGGGTGTGCGCCGTTTATGGCGGCGCCAGCATCGACAATCAGATCCGCTCCTTGCGGCAGGGAGCCCCGATCATCGTGGCCACCCCCGGCCGGTTGCACGACTTGATGCGCCGCCAGGTGATCGATCTTTCCGAAATTCGCCTGGTGGTGCTGGACGAAGCCGACGAGATGTTGCAGATGGGATTCCAGGACGAGCTGAACGCTATCCTCGCCCAAACCCCGGCCGACAAACACACCCTGTTGTTTTCCGCCACCATGCCGCAAAGCGTGGCCTCCATTTCCAGGAAATACATGAAAAACCCCATGGAAATTACGGTGGGCACCCGTAATGCCGGATCGGAAAACATCCGTCACATGTACTACATGGTCCACGCCAAGGACCGTTACCTGGCATTGCGTCGGCTGGTTGACATGAACCCGGATATGTACGCCATCATCTTCTGCCGCACCCGCCAGGAGGTGAACGATGTCGCGGACAAACTCTCCAAGGACGGCTACAACGCCGACCCCCTCCATGGCGAACTCTCCCAGAGCCAGCGCGATTATGTGATGCAGCGCTTCCGCAGCAAATCGGTGCAGCTGCTGGTGGCCACCGATGTGGCGGCCCGCGGTCTTGACGTCACCGACCTTACCCACGTTATCAATTACAACCTGCCCGACGACAGCGCCAACTACACCCATCGAAGCGGGCGTACCGGCCGGGCCGGCAAAACCGGCATTTCCATCTCCATCATCCATATGCGCGAACAGTTCCGCATCAAGGAGATCGAGAACAAGATGAAAAGGCAGTTCGAACTGGGCAGGATTCCGTCCGGACATGAGGTCTGCAAAAAACAGCTCCTCCATAAGATCGAGACCATCAAAAACGTCGAAGTAAACCACGCGCAGCTGGCCCCCTTCATGGAGGCGATTACCGAGGCTCTGGCCGATCTTGACCGCGACGAGCTGATCCTGCGTTTTGTTTCCCAGGAGTTTGCCTCCGTTTTGACCCATTACCAGAATGCCCCGGACATTAATGTCTCGGACAGAGGCAGGGGCCGCGATGAAGGCTACAACCGGCAGGACAGCAGATTCTCCAGATCGGAACGACCGGACAGCAGATATGCCAAGCCTGACCGGCAGGACAGCAGATTCGCTCGCCAGGACGACCGTGGCGAACGCGTGAATTTCAGCAGATTCTACCTGAATATCGGCCAGAAAGACGGACTCTACCCGGCACGGCTCATCGGCCAGATCAATGATGCCAGCGGTTCGGCCTCCATCAAGATCGGCAGGATCGAGATCCTGGACAATACCGCTATGCTCGAGGCTGACAGCCGTTTCGCCCAGAAGATTGTCGATGTGTTCCAGGGCCTCAAGGTGAACGGACGGGACGTCGAGATAAAAACCCTGGACAATCCGAAAGGCCGCCCGCCGAAAACAGCCGCAGGATATCCGGGTCGTCATCACAAAGGTCCGAAATCGTACAACAAGTCTTCCGGGCCGTACAAGCCTTCGACCTCGGGCAAGCCGTATGCTTCAACCAAGCCATCGGCCCCGGGCAAGCCATATTCTTCACCGAGGCCGGCAACCTCTTCAAAGCCTGCAACCCCTGCCAGACCAGCAGCCGCCGGCGTTCTCAGGCGGAATAAAAAGAAACCCTACTCGGAATAAACTGATGCCATTACTCGCCCCCTCCTTTCACGGGAGGGGGCATTCAACGCAAAAAATCAGCGAAAGACAAATCCTTACAATATCCTGACCCCATTCTAACAATCCCGTGCTATTCTGTTGCTGTTGATCCTATCAACTCAACCACCACGGGAATTCACATGCGCCACAAACGCCTTATTTGGCAGCTCTACCCAAGCCAACTCCTGATCACCATTATCGCCCTGTTGATTGCCGCCGGATATGGGGCATATTCCCTCCGCGCCTTCCAGCTGTCGCAGACCGCCATAGGCCTTGAGTCGCGCGCCCTTCTGGCCCAAGACAATGTTCTTGGCTTGTTGGCCAGAAATGACCTGATCAACCTGCAGGCCTTCTGCTCAACTGCCGGCAAAAACTCATCCACCCGCCTTACCGTTATTGCCCCCAACGGCAGAGTTTTGGCCGACTCGGATGAAGATCCGGCCCGCATGGAAAACCATGGTGACCGGCCGGAGATCATTGCCGCTTTTGCCGGTCATCTCGTCCCTTCCCTGCGTTTCAGTCACACCCTCCAGGAAAACATGATGTATGTGGCAATCCCATTGATGGAAGATGGCAAGACCAAAGGGGTGCTCCGCACCGCGCTTCCGGTCACTTTTATCAACAGCGCTCTCAGGGAAATATTTTTAAAAATTATCTGGGGTTGCCTGATTGTCGCCCTGCTCGTGGCACTGGTTGCCTGGTTCATCTCCCAACGGATCACCAGACCGCTTGAAGAAATGCGTCAAGGCGCCGAACGTTTTGCCAACGGCGCTTTCACTAGCAAGCTGCGGGAAGACGGGGCCGAAGAGGTGATGAGCCTGGCCAAGGCCATGAATGCCATGGCCGATCAACTCGATGGACGGATCAAAACCATTGCCCGGCAACACAGCCAGTTGCAGGCAGTCTTTTCCAGCATGGTTGAAGGGGTTATCACCGTGGACACCGAAGAACGCATCCTTGATATAAACCAGGCCTGCGCCAAGTTGCTGGACCTCGACCCTGAAAAGCTCCGGGGAAAAAACGCTCTGGTGGCGGTGCGCAACCTCGCTCTGCAACGCTTTGTCAGCCAGACCCTTGCCTCTGATACCCCGGTTGAAGGGGAAATCGACCTCACCGGCCGGGACGGCCAGGAAAAATACTTCTACGCCCACGGCACAAAGTTTCAGGACGCCTCAGAGATGACCAGCGGGGCGATCATCGTCATCAACGACGTCACCAATCTCAGGCGGCTGGAAAACATGCGCCGCGAGTTCGTGGCCAATGTTTCCCACGAATTGAAAACTCCCATAACCTCCATCGAAGGCTTTGCCGAAACCCTGCTTGACGGTGCACTGGAAAGCCCCGAGGACGCCCGGAATTTTGTCGAAATAATCGCCAAACAGTCTAAACGGCTGCATGCCATCATCGAGGATCTCCTCGCCCTGTCCCGTTTGGAACAGGACAGAGAACAGACCGAGCTGATACTGACAGAAGGAAAAATCAACAATCCATTGCGCAGGTCCATTGAAAACTGCGAACTCAAGGCCGCAGAGAAAAAAATCAGCATCAAACTTACAGCAGACGATGGTTTGACCGCGCGTCTCAACAGTCCCCTATTCGAGCAGGCTGTCACCAATCTCATTGTCAACGCCATCAAATACAGCGATGAAGGCGGCAGGGTGCTGGTCCGGGCCGAAGAGCGCGAAGGAGGGAAAATCGGAATCGAAGTCCAGGATTTCGGCGCCGGGGTCGCGCCCCAGCATCTGCCGCGCCTTTTCGAACGATTCTACCGCAGCGATGCGGCCCGCAACCGCAAACTCGGCGGCACCGGCCTGG
>JAHJTI010000226.1 GCA_018829945.1 Pseudomonadota bacterium
ACCATAAAGATACCGGGGAGTCCAACGTGCTGACTTTTGTGAGAGGTGTTCTTGTTCTGGTGCTTGCGCCCATGCTTACCGGGGTGGTCAGCATCGTGGCCATCATCATGATTCTCGTCTTTCGCCGGTCCGCGGCTGACGTTCAGTTTCTTCCACGCGTCCTCGGCAGGATTATTGCCCGGGTCAGCGGGGTTTCGGTCAGCATGACGGGCATTGATCTTCTCGAGCCGGGGAAGCCGTATATTTTTGCGGCCAATCACCAGAGCCAGTTTGATATTTTTGTGCTTCAGGGCTATCTGGGTTTTGATTTTCGCTGGCTGGCCAAGCTGGAGCTTTTCAAGATTCCCGTGTTCGGCAAGGCTATGCATCTGGCCGGGTACATTCCGGTCGATCGGGCGCATGGCCGCAAGGCCCTTAAGAGCCTTGACGAGGCGGCCCGGCGCATTGCCGATGGCGCCTCGGTCATTATCTTTCCCGAGGGGACCCGGAGCCCGGACGGGAAGTTGGGCCAGTTCAAGCCCGGGACCATGGTTCTGGCGATCAAGGCCGGAGTTCCGGTGGTGCCGGTGGCCATTACCGGCACCCATCAGGTTCTGCCCAAGGGCAGGCTTCTCGTAAAGCCGGGCCGGGTGGAAATCCGGGTGGGGGCGCCCATTGCTACCAGCGAATACACCGTCAAGCAAAAACAGGAGTTGGCCGAGCGGTTGCAGGATGCGGTTGCGGAATTGCTGGCACGTCCCTGAGCAGTGGCGTCCATTGTAATTCATTGTGCTGACAGCGAACGGTCAAAGCCTTTTAGTTATTGTCTGCCTTTATGTCTGTAAGTGTTTTTAGGTCCAATCGGTTTTTCTATGAGGTGATTTCCCGTTATTCTTATTAATATCCGTAAGGAGTCCTGCTTCGGCAACCATGAGCCCTCCAGAGCAAAAAAATCCTTTTTCTGTTTTCAGCGATACAGTCCTGAACGCAATCACCGAAGGGGTCTTTACCGTTGACCGGAATTGGCGGATCACCTCGTTTAATCGTTCCGCCGAAGATATTACAGGAGTCAAGGTCAGCGAGGCCCTTGGCCGGAAATGCCATGAGGTTTTTTGTGCCGATATCTGCAAGTCCACCTGCGCGCTGAAAAAATCCATCGAAACCGGCAGGGAGGTTATCAGCCATGATGTCAATATCCGCAAGAACGATGGGAGAGTTATTCCGATAAGCGTCAACACCTCGGTGCTCCGCAACGAGGCGGGTGAAATCATCGGCGGGGAGGAAACCTTTCGGGATGTTTCTGCCCTGGAAGCCCTGCGGGATGAAATTTCCCTTGATGTTTTCATCCTCGATTCCATTGCCGACGGTGCTTTTACCGTGGATAAGGATTTCCGGATCACTTCCTTCAACCGGGCGGCTGAGGATATTACCGGAGTGCATCGTTGTGAGGCAATCGGCAGAAAATGCCATGAAGTGCTGCGCGCCAACATCTGTCAAGCGACCTGCGCGCTCAAGCAATCCATCGAGACCGGCAGGGACGTGATCAGTCACAAAGTGTATATTCAGGACATTGAGAATGGAGTCATTCCTGTCAGCGTCAGCACTTCGGCCTTGCGCAACGCGGCCGGGGAAATTATCGGCGGCGTGGAAACCTTTCGGGATATTTCCACTCTGGAGACCCTGCGTAAGGAGGTCTCCCTCGGGGATTTCATCCTTGATTCCATTGCCGACGGCGCTTTCACCGTGGATGCGGATCTGCGAATCACTTCCTTCAACCGGGCTGCTGAGGACATCACCGGGGTGCACCGCAGCGAGGCCATCGGCAAGAGATGTTACGAGGTGTTCCGTGCTGATATTTGTAAGTCCACCTGTGCGCTAAAAAAAACCATAGCAACCGGCAGGGACGTGGCCAGCCAAAAAGCCTGCATCATGGATGTCGAGAACGACCTTGTGCCTATCAGTATCAGCACTTCGGCCCTGCTCAACGAGCGTGGTGAGATCATCGGCGGCGTGGAAATATTTCGAGATGTCTCCACCATGGAGGCTCTGCGCAAGGAGATTTCGGAAAAATACAGCTTTCAGGACATCATCAGCAAGAATCATAAGATTCGGAACATATTCGCTACCCTTCCGGATATCGCCAGGAGTGAGAGTACGGTGCTCATCGAGGGGGCGAGCGGATCCGGCAAGGAACTTTTTGCCAAGGCCATTCACGAGTTGAGCAAGCGAAAGGGCAGGTATATAACCCTCAATTGCGGGGCTCTCCCCGACACTTTGCTGGAGTCGGAGTTGTTCGGCTACCAGAAGGGAGCCTTCACCGACGCCAAAACCGACAAACCGGGCCGTTTTGCCCTGGCCGAAAAAGGAACGATTTTTCTGGATGAAATCGGGGATATTTCTCAGGCCTTGCAGCTAAAGCTTTTACGGGTTCTGCAGGAAAAGGAATTCGAGCCGCTCGGTAGCACCGTGACCCGCAAGGCCGATGTCCGGGTGATTGCAGCCAGCAACAAAAATCTGCAGGAGTTGATGGATGAAGGGATATTTCGCGCTGACCTTTTCTATCGGCTCAATGTCATCAAGATATCCCTGCCGCCCCTTTCGGAGCGGAGAGAGGACGTCCCTCTTCTTGTTGATCATTTCATAAAGAAGTTCAATATGTTAAAGCATAAAAAGATCAAGACTGTTTCCCCGGATGTGTTGGATATACTTATGCGCCATGAGTATCCCGGCAATGTGCGGGAGTTGGAAAATATCGTGGAGTACTGCTTTGTTCTCTGCCACGGAGAGATTATCGAGAAAAAACACCTGCCCGAAGACCTGGTGCCAGGAGTGGTCGGTCAGGAAATGTTCCATGAGAGTTTGCGCATAGAGGCCAAACCTCTTCTCAACGCTGAGGCGGGTACAATTTTTGAGGCTTTGCAAAGGTTTAACGGACATCGTGGCAAGGTGGCCGCCTACCTCGGCATCGAAAAGACAACACTCTGGCGGAAGATGAAGAAGTACGAGATATCTTTTCCGTCAGGCCGCGAATAAAAGGTGTTATCAAGTTAAAAAAAAGAGGCGTAACCATCCGGTTGCGCCTCTTTTTTTTGGTATCCTGCCGGGACAAACAGATTTCTCCTGATTAATGATGCTCCTCATAGCCGGTGAACATCGCCTTGAAGTGCGCCAGGGGTGTATGGCCCAAGGTGGCGAGGTAACAATGCACCACGAGAAATGCGGCAAAGAAAAAGAAGAACAGCACATGGATCGTGTCGATGATCCGTATCCCGCCCAGCAAGTAGATGTAGTCCGAATAGCCTTTCACTTTCCAGAGGAAAACGCCGGAGATCATCTGGGCCGGCAACAGGACGAACATGATTCCCAAATATGCCTTCTGCTGGAGGACGTTGAACTTATTCTCCGGAGTCATGACATGGGGGTTTGGCTCGCCGCGAAAAATTCCGTAGCCGTAAAATTTGACCTGCTTCACGGCCTTGGCCGCGAATGTTGAGATGTCCGGGAAGTAGATGGTGATCTTGCCGGTACTCATATAGTAGAAAAGCCAGATGAAATATGCGCTTATCACGCCGAATCCCGCATAGTTGTGCAGGGTTATGGCATTTTTTAACTGCATGAGGTTGAGGATTTCCGCATAGCGGATCTGGAAGCCCGTGATGACCAGTGCGACGATTCCCGCGGCATTGAGCCAATGCCAGGCCCGAACCGGCCCGGGGTGGATGTAGATAAGTTTTGCCTCTTTCATCGGGAAACCTCCTTGAGCAGGCTTGATTCTTTGGATTCATCCTCATTCTTTCTGCGCAGGGGGATGGTGACGATCCGCACGGTAAGATGTCCCAGCACCACCGCACAGCCACCGGCCAGGAGCAGAAAGCCTATCTTGTCAAGAAGCTTCATCCGCGTGCCGCCCAGGGCGTAAAAGTGTCTCAGGCTGAAACTCTCCAGCACGGCCCTGTCTACTTGAAAATGGTCCGCCTGCCCATCGTCTCTGGTAAGCACAAGGGTGACCGCTTTAAAATACGGCGAGTCTGCCGAGTGGCAGGTCTTGCAATCCCGTAAGGCCGCCCCCCTGTTCACCTGGTGGACGATGGCATGCATCTCGGCAACCATTTCAGCATGGAATATTGCATGGACATTTTTTTGTCTGAGCATCAGTTCCAGGTTTTCAA
>JAHJTI010000227.1 GCA_018829945.1 Pseudomonadota bacterium
GGGAGGTGATGGAGTAAGTCTTGCCGGTGCCTGCGCTGGCCTCGATGAGCTGCACGCCGGTACCGGCTATCTGGAGCGGGTCAAAGGGTTGGTTCATAATACTCGTTTATCTTGAGTGCTTCGACAGGCTCAGCATGAGCGGAAGAAACTAATATGATTTCAAGACAACTACCGTTCGCCCTGAGCCTGTCGAAGGGTGCTTTTCTAGTGCCTGCACTGGCCTCGATGAACTGTACGCCGGCATCGGCTATCTGGAGCGGATCAAAGGGTTGGTTCATAATACTCGTTTATCTTGGGTGCTTCGACAGGCTCAGCATGAGCGGAAGAAATTTCAGGCTCAGCATGAGCAGAGAAAACTTTTGGCCCAGCAGGCGCGAAAGAAACAACAGGCCCGACATGTGCCGGGGAAACCACTGGCCCAACAGATGCGCAAGAAACCTGAGGTCCGGCATGTGCGGAGGAAACCAGCATGATTTCAAGAGAGCTACCGTTCGCCCTGAGCCTGCCGAAGGGTGCTTTTCTTTTTTTACCAGAAACACCGGAAGCACCAAAATTCCTGGCGCCCCATACAAGTGCCTGTTCAACAACGCCCCGGATGCGCGAAAAAACCTTGTCCACCCTACCCACGCGAGACGAACCTAATCGAAAACAGATCATACCTCCTCCATATGCATGAGAAGTGGGGTGAAAATTCCGGTTGAAGCCTCGGGAAACCCGACATTCGATTTCCCCTCGCGGTACAGCGCATAGCCGGGCGACACGGGAAGGGTGTCGGGGAAAAGCTGCCTGCAGTACGGATCATCCCCCTCACCGGGCGTAAAATCGTTGCCGAGATACTCTTCCTCGGCCAGGGAATAGGCGCTAATCAGCCGATCCTGTTCGGTTCCTTTTCCCGAGAACATGGCTTTGGCGAAAACCAGAGCGCTTTTGGGAAAAAACAACAAGGGTTCCGTGAGTCCGGCTGCATACAGATTAACCAGGTCGAGCAGCAGACCTGCAGCATCCTCCACCGGAGAAAAACGGAAAACCTGGGCAGTGCCCTTGTCGCGGCCTCGGCCGATGACCACGGTTTCGCAGCGCTGGTCCTCAGGGGATACAGCGGAAAGAAACAGATGCTCAAGCCAGACCGGCAGGAGTATCTTGCCATGGAGCAGGCTGTTGGTCCAATAGACATGCCCGGTGGGATATCTGCTGGTCAGTTCGCCATGCAGGGTTATCTCCGGCGAAAGACGGATCTCCCGGCGCACTGGGGGAAGTTGATTATCAGGCCCATCAGGCGCATACTTCAGCACCTGCTCCACAATGGGACGCACCGTCTCCTTGATCTCAGAAAAAACCGCCTGTGCCCCCTGGCCCAGAGGAACCCGTCCCTCCCCCCGCCAGCGAGCAAGAAGAATTTCCGGTCTGGACAACCCCTCAGCATTCATCGCCAGCAGATCACGGCTCAACTGATATTTTTCCAGACCATCAAGATGAATGGGTTCGCGATCCTGGATCGCCCGGTTTCTATCCTGCAGGAAAAGGCCAAGCCTGTTTTCAAGAAACCAGCGGACCGGATGCGAAAAATAGCGGGACAGTTCCGGGATGGAAACCGAAGGAGAATCCAAGGCAACAGGCGCCAGCGGTTCAGGCAGAAAAACATGGTGACCACGAGTCCCTGTTTGTTTTGTCCGGGCAGCCCGACAATATTCCGCCGCAAAACTGCACAGCCTTTTATCCTTGCCGGAAAAATATTTTCCGCTGAAAGGCTGAAGCGGATGGCGAACTACAATCCGCTCGACAAGTTCCATTCTGCGCTCTTCGAAACTTTTTCCCTGTGGGCAGGAATCATCATCCCCAAGGGTGAAGCTCTCGGTCAGACTGTCAACCAGCTCTTCAACAACCACGGCAGGCGGAAGTTCTTTGCCGTCGCGCAGATTGTTGCCGAGATAAAACAACAAAAACTTACTGCGGGCGGCAAGTAGCGCTTCCAGGAAGATATAACGGTCATCGTTGCGTTTGGCCCGGTCGCCCCGTTGCGGATATCGGGCAATGAGATCAAAGCTTTGCGGATGCTCAATCCGGGGAAAATCCCCGTCATTCATGCCGAGCAGACAGATAACCCGAAAGGGGATCGAACGCATGGGCAGCATGCCGCAGAAGGTAAGACCGCCCTCCAGAAAGCCCTGGGCATTGGCCTGACCGGACAGTTTCTCCTTGAGAAGGATGACAAGCCCGTTCAGATCAAGAAGCTGGCTGAATCCGACATCCTGCGCCTCAAGGGTTATCTGGGCCAGATTGTCCCGAATCTTCTGCAATTGCCAGACGTGCGGCGAATCGAGGAGAAAAAGAGCCGCAAGCGTATCGGTTATAACCCACTGCCATTCTTCCACCTCCCGTGCTGCGGACAGCTTTTCCGCTTCCTGGAACAGGGTTTCGCAAAAATGCATAAACCTGCCCACTAGTTCAGCGGATTGGCCCTCGATTTCCTCATAGGGCAGAATATCGCCCAGAAAACTTCCTTCTGCGCGGACAGCATAGCCCAGAGCCAGGCGATCAAAGCCAAACCGCCAGGTGTTCTGCCGTTCCTTCGGCTGGTGCATCTCCTCCCGATGGAACTCATCGATTCCCCACCTGATCCCGGTTTTCTCCACCCAGAGCCTGATCTTTGGCAGATCATCGGGGGTAATGCCGAAATTTTGCTGAATTGCTTCGCAGGCCAGGAGTTCCAGAACCTCCGAGACGGTCATTCTGCCGGAAGCGAGCGTAAGAAAACGGAAGAAAACATCAATGAGCGGGGTTCCGCTCAACAGGGAACGATCCGCGATGCGATAGGGGATAAACCGCGCATCCTCCGAGGAAAGCCCGAAAACCGCCTCGATAAGTGGGGCATAGACAGCAACATCGGGCAGCATGACCACGATATCCTTGGGAGCAAGATCCGGCTCATCATGGAGCAGGCCCAGCAGCTGGTCCTGCAACACCTCGACCTCCCGGAGACGGCTGTGGCAGGCATGGATACGGATGGAAGAATCATCTCCGGACAGATTTTGCGGAAAAATACTGTCGCTTGCCGGAGAACGATGGTGCAAATGCAGGATATCGTTTTGCAGCACCTCCAGCATGGATTGCGGCGCAATGTGGGCTGTGTAGTGTTCCCCCGCCTCCACATAGCTGATCTCGTTTTCAAGAACCTGCTGGAAATCGCGGCCCATGGCTCCCATGGAGCCAAGAAGCGGATGGCCGATATCCAGATAGAGATCTTCCTGGTCAAGTCCGTCAGGCAAACGGGCCAGGGTCCGATGCACCTCGGACCGGGATTGGATGTCTCCAAAATATCCTTCCGCAGGGGAAAACAGATGGAAATGCACCGGCAGGATGTGGGCCAGTTCACCCATGATCCCGAGATACACCGTGGGCAGCGTGTCGATGCCGAACAGGGAAACCCTGGTCGGCAGAAGATGGGGAAAAGGAATGACGCCTGCAGCCAAAGCTTGCCTGGCTCGCAGCATCAGTCGGGCAGGAGAACAACAGCCCAGATGCTCCACCAGGAGACGCCAGAGCTTGGGCTGCCAGAGGTCCTGCTCCAGATCATGGGCAAAAGCGCGGTTCTCTCCTTCCTCCCAGGCAAGGATCATTTCCGGGCGGTACACGCCGTATTGGTCAAACAGATTGGCGATCTGCCTGGCCAGTTGCAGTTTCTTGGTCAGCGGGCCATCGCCGAGGTAGGAGGTCAATGGAGAGAAATCTTCATCGTTGCGACAATCATCAAGAAGGGTGCAGATCACAAAGGCAAGCCGTTCCCGGCCGTACCTGTGAACACGATCGCCCTCATCCCCAAGAGTTGCCCGCAACACCCGCTGAACAAACTGCCTGGGATGGGGGAAATCCGGATTGGCCCACACCCCGAACCGGCCGGAAAGCTGCATACCAAGCCAGGTGGCCATGCCTTTGCTTTGCACGACAATGCATTCGGGAGTAATCGGCGAAGAAAGCGGCTCACGCAGAACACCGGTCAGGGATTCCAACAGGGCCTCAACCCTGTTGGCGCGATAGATATGCAGGCCGCTCTTCATGAGGGTATCCGGCACGACACGGAAGAGCTACAACACGGGAGATAACACATTATCCGATATCTGAAACAAAGCGATACACACACAACAGAAACTATCAGGCTGCGTAGCGGCGGAGACAGTCCTGGAGCCTGGTGACAAGCTGGCCAAGTTCGGGCTTGGAGATCTGGTCGTCGGCGCCAACCGCATGTCCCTTGTGAAGAGCCAGTTCATTAACCAGTGAAGAAAAAAGCATGACGGGAATGCCGTCATAGCCGTTGTTCTCCTTAATCCGCTTACAGAGATTATGCCCGTCCATGCGCGGCATTTCAATATCGCTGATCACCGCAAGCACATCTTCATGCACAGTGCCGTTGGTTCTTAGTTTTTCCATATACTCCCAGGCATCCTGCCCGTCTGAATGGGAAACCACCCTGTACCCTGCCCTTTCCAGAGTTTTTCGAATCTGATCCTGAATGATGCGCGAATCATCGGCAATGACCACGGCCTTCTCGACCTGTGTCGCATCGGGACGCTCCGAAATGGCATGGGCCTCGGAATCAATAACCATGCTGGGATCAATGGAGGCTATGATACTCTCAAAATCGACCATCTGGATAATATTGCCGTCCACGAGGCACACCCCGGTGAGACTGCTGTAATGGGAAATAATTGGCGGCGGCGGCAGGATTTTTGTCCAGCTCACCCGGTAGACCTTATCCACTCCATGGGCGATAAAGCCGAAAAACTTACCGTTGATCTCGGTTACAATGACTACCCATTTGGCGCGTGCCTCCGGGGAAAGATCCGCTTCATAGCCAAACCATCCACACAGATCGATCAGGGGAATGGTCCGATCCCGCAACAGAAAAACGCCTTTCATGGCCGCCACGCTTTCCGGAATTTCGGTCAAGTTATCAGGCATGGCGACCAACTCACGAACCTTGGCGGCATTGATACCGTACGCCGTCCTGCTTATGGAATCGGTGGTCTGGTCACGCCATTGAAGAAAAAGGGTGATGATTTCCAGCTCGTTTGTTCCGGATTGCAGGAGAATGTCGGTTTTGCTCATGTTAAGGCTCCAATATGTCAGGGTGCTGCACAGGATAAAGGATATATTAACAAGTATAGGAAAGCTGGAAATTACTCAACAAAATAATCGTGCGTGACAAGCTGCTTACAGGCAGAAAAAACACCTACCCCCGGTGTTTTTTCAAAACCCCGGACATGGCCTGAAACAGATCCTTTGCCTGAATCGGCTTGACGCAGTAATCATCCATCCCGGCTTCAAGACATTGCTCCTTGTAACCATGTATAGCATGGGCGGTAAGGGCGATAATCGGCATATGCTTACCGGTGTTTTTTTCCAGCGAGCGGATCAAGCCGGTAGCGGCAAAGCCATCCATTTCCGGCATCTGAATATCCATGAGAATGAGGTCAAAATGTTCCCGTTCAAAGGCGGCCACCGCCTCCTTGCCGTTGTTGGCGACATGCACGGCATGACCTTTTTTCTCAAGCATCCTCACAGCCAGACGCTGATTGACCAGATTGTCCTCCGCCACCAAAATGGCAAGCGGCGGCAGAGTATCAACACCTTCGTCCCACGGCAAAAGGGATCGCTGCGATTCTTCGCCGGGCTTCATGGCCACCCCCAACATTCTGGCCAGCACCCTTACCAATCGTTCAAGCTTGATCGGTTTCGGCAAAAGATATTCGTTAAGCCCCTCTCCCCACTGCCCCACGCTTTCCCGACGGTCGACAGCAGTCAGCATTAAGGCCACCGGTATTTTCTCTTCCGCCTGTTCCCGCAAATCCCGGACCAGGCCCCAACCATCCAAAGTGTCCATCTCAGCTTCTGCCAAAACACAATCAAAAGGGTGGCCAGCCACCCTTTCTTCAATGAACAATGCCAAAGCCGCAGCCCGGCTTTCCGCAGTCTGCACCGTAAGTTGCAACTCAGCCAGCATGGTGGAGAACGCCTGTCTGCAAGTTCCCTTTCCGGCAACCAGCAAAACTTTTTTCCCCTGAAAGGCCGAGACAACCTCTTCCCATGGATTGGCTACAATCTCGGTCCGTCCTATGGCAAGAGGCACCACAAACTGAAAATTACTCCCCTGCCCAGGCTCGCTTTCCACCCGCATCTCGCCGTACATCATAGCAATCAATTGCTTGCAGATGGAAAGCCCCAGGCCGGTGCCTCCGTATTGTCTGGTATATGAGCCGTCAAGCTGGGTGAATGACTGAAACAGTCTTTTCTGTGCCTGTTTGGGGATGCCGATCCCCGTATCCACCACCTCAACGTGAATCGGCAACGTCCCCGGGATTGCGGCAACCACATCAACAGCACGGGTAATCCTGATGCATACCGAACCGGTTGAGGTGAACTTGAGAGCGTTGCCCACCAGATTGGTGATCACTTGCCGCAATCGTGTCGGATCACCCACCACAACTTGCGGAAGATCGAGGGCGACATAGGCCAGGATATCAAGCCGCTTGGCATGGGCAGTGTGGCCGAACATATCCGCAATATCCTCTACCAGATCGCGCAAGCGGAACTCGATGGACTCCAATTCCAGTTTACCCGCCTCGATCTTTGAAAAATCAAGGATATCGTTGATGATATGCAGCAATGCCTCGGCAGAAGAATACACCGTTTCGGCATACTCGGTCTGCTCCTTGCTCAGGGTGGTACTGAGGAGCAACTGTGTCATGCCGATCACCCCATTCATGGGCGTGCGGATCTCATGACTCATATTGGCAAGAAATTCGCTTTTCAGTTGACTTGCCTGTTCAGCCTCCTGCCGGGCAACATCAAGCTCGCGATTGACCTCAACCAAGTGGTCGGTCCGCTCCCTGACCCGTTGTTCCAGCACATCCTGTTGCGCAAGAAGCTCCTGGCGCGAGACGCTTAAGTCATCCACCATGGTATTAAAAGTGTTGATCAGATCCCCGATTTCGTCACTGCGTTCGCCCGTAATCTCGATCTTTTCCAACTCTCCCTTTCCGACCCTCCGACTTGTTGCGACCAGACTGGAAAGAGGATCGACAAAAAATCGCTTCAGGCCAAAGAACAAGACGAGGGTAAGAAGCAGAACAATTCCAAGGGTGACACAAAGAATGAGCACCTGAAGATTACGCCCGGCAGCAAGCAGATCCTTCTCCGGCAATACTGCTCCCAGCCAAAGATCCGGCGCCACCTGGCTGAGTTTGCAGTACGAGGGCTCGAACAATTCATGGGAAAGAAGAAATTGCGACTGATTTTTCTGCAAGGCGCTGAGAAAGGCGGGCGACAAGAATTCCGGAAGCACTCCGTTGCTGTTCCTGAAAAGAATCTGCCCATTGCCGTTCACAAAAAACATCCGTCCATTCGGGCCGATTTTTGCCTCATGCACGGGACGGACCAGAAAATTCGGTTCGATGGTGAGAACAAGGTAACCTTTTAAAAAAGAGTCGGGCAACGCACCCTGCCCTGCATTCACATCATAGACAAGCTTTCGCGAGAAATACACCACGGGTTTTTTGTTATCCGCATTGATTACCACCTGAAAAAAAGAGGTTTCTGAGCTTTCACGCAGTCGCTTAAACCAGGGAGAATCGCCCTCTTCCTCGGTGACATTGCCTATCTCGCCTTGAATAACCCGAGCATCTTCGTAACCATCGGGCAGGAGCACACGCATTTCGTAATACTCGGGATAGACCTCCATGTATCGAGAAAACTGGGTGAGAAGCGGATTCTGAAATATGGCGTAACGGGTCTGCTCGTCGGGAATCGCCATATAATTCTTGAGCAGTTCGGAACGGGAAAACAGCTCAAGATTTGCCCGGGAAATTCCCAGATAGGAAACAAGATTATTTTTCACCTCCCCTAACAACGTGTCTGCCTGGGAAAAAGCAGTTTCCCGGGCATAGCCCGTGAACTTGGCCGAGACAAACGCACCGGTACCCAGAAACGGGATGGCGATGAGGGGAAGCAGAATCAGACTGATTTTTGTCCGAAGTTTCATGAGCGGAGCAACCCTTTAGAAAGGCATGAAGGCGCAATGCCTAGCGGAGTCCTTCGGAAGCCTTCAAAAAAATGGAATTATACCGTTTCTGGACCCGTGGCGGCAGAGGCGCATACAACTCAGCTTTAGTCATGGTCTTTTCATCGGGCCAAATGATCCGGTTTTGCAGATGTTCCGGTGAAAGCAGCTTTTTTGCTGCCAGGTTGGGAGTTGCCTGATAAATGTGCTCGGCAAGGCGCGCTGCGTTTTCCGGTTCATTGAGGAAGTTGATAAATGTCCTGGCAAGATCTTTTCTGGGCGAAGATTCCATGACCACAAGATTGTCCAACCAAAGATTGCTCCCCTCCTCAGGAAAAACGAAGACTATATTTTTGTTGAATTCCTGAAGCGTCAAGGCATCACCGTTATACACCATGGCCATCAGGATATCCCCTTTCACCAGCTGGGAATTTTTATCCAGATCAGGGTAGCCGTATTTTTTCACAAACGGTTTCTGGGCAAGGAGAATCTTTTCCGCAGCGTCAAGCTCTTCCGTGCTGGTGCTGTTCACCGAATATCCCAGGATCTTCAAGGCAGGCACAATGGCGTCTCGCAGGTCCTTGATCATAAAAATCTTGCCGCGCAATCCTTCCTGGGGGCGAAGCAGATCTTTCCAGCCGCGCACCTCACCCTTGAACAGATCATTCCGATAGGCTATCCCCATGGTGCCCCAGGAAAAGGGAACAGCATGCTTCATCAATTCAGGAGCCATCCTCCCCCAGGCAGGATCGATATGTCTGATATTCGGCACACTGGCAGTGTCGACCGGGGCAAGCCACTTCCGGTTCAGATACGACAACCCATTGATCATGCTCACCAGCACCACGTCATACCCTTTGCCATTGGTCAGCGAGAGCAGCCGTTCCTGCTCCTCCTCGGTTTCGTAATACACTTGCCGGACCTTGACCCCTTGTTGCTTCTCGAATTTCTTGATCAACTCCTGATCCATGTAGTCGGGCCAGTTGAGAAACACCAGTTCCCGGGATTGTTTTTGCGGAGGTGCAGCCTGCCCCTCAAGGGAAGAGACGGAAAGGATAAACCCGACCATAACAAGAGACAACAGGAAATACCTGACATGCCGAAAAAACGGAACATTAGAAAAAAAGATCATGGAAGAATCCTTATTGATACACGCTTAGAACGTTGGCATGGGCATAAGCCCCCATTTGTGATTGTCCGAGGTTATGACCACCGACCGGACAGCATGACTCGAAGCTTCCAAATCAACAAGCAGAACCGGCCTTCTCTGTAAACCGATCTTGAAGACATCCGCCGATGGCACGGGATGACCGCTGCTGTCATCCACCCGCATAAAAATAAGCCGTTCCACTTCATAATCGGTTTCAACTGAAGTCCAGGTCCGGACATAATTATAAAAAATCCGGAAAAACTTGCCCAATCCGCCGCTGAACCGATGCTGATGCCACTCAAGAATCTCGGGAAACCGTTCAATCATGTGATCGGAAAACCGTCGATCTTCCTCGGTGAGCAGGGCGTTCAAGAAAAAATCACCGGGCAGCAAATAGGCAACATTGGCCTCCTGGCCTTGCAGCGCCTCACGCACCTGAGCCGAACCGAGAGCTGCCTGATACACGGCAAGTATCTCCTGGTCAGGCCGGGGAAAAACGGAAACAAGCAAGCGGGAGTCCGGGGCCGTTACCATGGGCAAGGTCCGTACAGTATGGCTGCGTAAGCCCATGGCCAGCAATACGGCCAGAGTAAGGGTAAGACAATAGACAGCCGCAATACCCAGCCATTTTGGCTGGATCCAGCCAAAGAGGAAACGGTACAACCGCCCCCCGGGCTCGCCGGGAAAGAACATGGGCGTGCTGGCCATATACTGCTCATACGCCTCAGGCTGTTCGCGCTGCATGCGCCACTCTTCATTGCGGGCCAGAACATAATAGACAAAGAGCATGGTGATGTACATAATCAGGATAATAAAGCGAGGCCAGTACAGCATCAGGCCAAACCCCGAAATGGCAAGAAACAGATATTGCGGATGACGAATCTTCCCATAGAAACTGCGCTTCACCACACCTTTGCCGGTGAAGCGGCCAAAGTACAGAGGAATGGCTGCCAGAGAAAAAAGTAGCAGCCCGACAATCATGAGAACCTGCAGCAGGGAAATACCCCTGATCAACGGATCATCGGGAAAAACCAGATGCGGCAGGAAAAATTCCGTGGACCAGCTGGTGAGAGGGCTTGAAGCGAGCGCTTGAAGCACAGGGCCGTATACCGAATAAAAATAAAGAGCAAAGGGAGAAATCATGACGATGATTTCTACGCCGATCAGGCAGTAGGCGATAACTGTCCAGAAAACGAGCAATTTTCCTCCCTTACCGGCTTGAGCCATCCGTCTGTCCTCCTGTTAAGAACGTTTACAATAAATGTCCGACAAAACCGTAGAGCGTGTCGGAAAGCTTCTGCAGATCGATGGGTTTGTGCAGAAGCGCATGGGCCCCGCTGTGTTCCA
>JAHJTI010000228.1 GCA_018829945.1 Pseudomonadota bacterium
AGGAGGTCATCCTTGCGCTCTTCGGAAACGATAAAGACATTGTCCCGGCCCAAGATAATCCCCGCTTCATTTTTCCCTGCCTTGTCGAGATCCTTGAGGGACTTGTTGAGCGCGGATTTGAGGCTGCTGAAATTTTTCTTTTTGGCCTTGAGTTCGTCTCCCTCGCAGGGTCCCCACAGTTTTAAAACAAGTTCATCTACGGGGATACTGGTGATGGTTTGGAGGGATTGATCGTCAACGAAATAGGAGCGCACAACCCTGGCCAGCTCTGCCTTGAGGGTTCCCTGTTTCAAGTCCAGATTGTCAAGGGCTTCATCAATGCCTTGGAGATTAAACAGGGCGGGCATGGGGGCTCCGGCTAGAAGGTTAAAACCCAAAAAAAACGGCGGATAATTGCTGAAATTGCAAAAGGCAAGAGTCGCGGCATGCAATCTTTCCGGCGAAAGTTGGTGGGACGACTTCTTGCAAGACCATCATAATTGATTGTGTAAAGTCGTTGCAGATTATATGCTATTTTTCGAGAGGGATACGGATTTCCTTCACTGTTTTTTTTGCGAAACAGTGTTTTTTTATGGTTGAAAAAACCATGGGGAGAGGTGCATGGCAAAATCAGTAGTCATTGTCGAGGCGGCGGCCAAGGCAAAAACCCTGGAAGATCAGTTTGGCGCAGAAGTTGAGACTATCCTTGTGCAGTCGGCTCCGGCCAAGGCATCCTATGTTCCTCCCAAGGATCCCATGCATCGAGAAAAGCCGCATTACGATTTTACTTCCGAAACCAAGGAAAAAATATTTCTGGACAAACTTTTGGCTTGTCAGGGTCGGGATATTTATCTTGCCCTGGATGGCGACTGGAGAGGGGAGTATTGGGCTTGGTTGATCAGCGGTTATTGGGCCACAGTCGCACCCGGCGGTAAGCAGCTCAAGCGGCTTGGTTTGACGGGTCTTGCCGGAGAGGCGCTTAAGGAGTCATTCCGGCGGGTGGAGCCTGTCAGTGGTGAAAAGGGCTCGGCTACCTATATCAAGATGCTTTTTGAATCCTACCTTGGGAGGCACCTGCAGCGTCTTCTGGGCAGTCGCTCCGGCCCCAGCGGCCTTCCGCTTAATTACCTGAGTCTCACGACTCTCTTTTTGATGGCGGAAAGGGAAGTTGAAATCCGGATGTATACTCCGTTGGCCAAGTGGAAGGTAAAGGTCAAGATCAGCAACGGGTCGGGAGAGTGTCTTCTCAAACTTGATGAGGCATATGGGGTCACTGATGACGGATTTTTGCGCAACGAGAAAGAGGTGCATGCCGCCATCAAATTATTCAACAACGAGCCCTTTCTTGTTCGTGAGGTGGAAAGTTCGCCACTTGCTATTGCCCCGCCGTCACCGTATCACTTGATGGAGTTGTTGCGGGACGGGGTTGCGCAGGGAGGGCTTTCGCCTCTTGCGGCAATGAGTGCGATCCGTAATTTGTATTACGGTGTGCAGGTGGATGGCAGAGGGGTGGGGCTCATCACCGCATTTTTGCCTCCTGCGCTGGAGCAGGATGCCTCTGTTGCCTTGTTTGCTAAAATCAGGGAACAGGCCGGGAAAAGGTTGGGGGAGAATTGTCTGGGACCGGAAGGTGCTCAGGAAATTACCAGGGGGTTGATCCTGCCCACCATGCCGGAGCTTGGCCCCGAAGAACTTGCGGGTAAATTGGGTGCGGCAGAGGAAAAAATATACCGACTGGTCTGGGCCAAGGCCCTGGCAAGCCAGATGAAAGAGGCGCAAGGGGAGCTTCTTGTTGTGACGGTTGAGGCAGGCGAAGACTGTATCTTTCAGGGCAACGCCAAGGTTGTGAAAGATAAGGGGTTTCTGGCCATTTATCCCGGTTGTCAGGAGCATGAACTTTTGGCGCCTCCCTCTCCTTTGGCGGATGCGCAACCCGGGAAGCAGTTGAACTGTGTGCAGATCCTTCCGGAAAAAAATACCGGAATTCCCCCTGAGTATTACAGCTTTGAGGGCTTGGCCATTGATCTTGCCGATTTCTCCCTGGAAATCGATGGGATGACTGTGGCCATGTTTCAGCAGATGCTTGATAATAATTACCTCAGGATGATGCCGGACGGATCTTTCCGGTGTGCTGAAAACACAGTCAAGCTTGTCAGTGTTATGAACCGGGCCTTTCCGACCATGAAGGGGATTCAGCTTTCCGCTTATCTGGCCCAGACCATCGAGGAGGCGGTGAGCGGCAGAAAAGCTCTGGCTTTTGCCCTGCAGCAATTTGATCAGACCATGATGATGCGTGGTGAGGTCTTGGTGAAAATGACGGTGCCGGTTGCCACCCAGAAACGGGGAATCAGCTCGCGCAGCGTAATCCGTTTGCCAGAAGAAGTGGAAGCCGCAAAGGCTCAGGAATCAGCGAGTACTCCTGTCCAGGCGGAAAAGAAGGCGGATCATCCTGCGCCGGAGACGCCTGTGGAGGCGGGGGCAGCTGTGCCGCCTGAGCCGGACATGGAGGATGTTGGTGTTTCTGGGTCAGCTGGTGAGCCGGCAGCTGAGGAGGCAACACAGGCTGTGTCGCCAGAAGAGAGCGGCTCTGTTGGCGAAGAAGCTTTGGAAACGGCTGAAGACAGGAGTGAAGAGAGCGGATCCGGAAAAGGGGAGAGCCAGGAGCCTCTTGTTTTGGACGAGGCAACGGTTGCGGAACAGGTTGTTTCTCCCGAGCTTGCCGCAGCCACGGAAAAGATGTTTGCTGAGGCTGGGACTTCCATCGATGAGCCGACATCTCCGGCGGCAGGGGAAGTGTCTGTACCTGTTGCTGAACCAGGTTCGGTCGCGGAATCCGGCAAGCCGTGTCCAGATTGCGGCAGACCTTTGTTGCTGAAGGAAGATCGATTCGGCAAGTACTGGTATTGCTCGGGGCATCCCGAATGCCGACATTCTGAATCCTACGAAAAAGACGGCGGTGCCGGGTTGCTCTGTCCGGTTTGCCGGGTCGGCACCGTGGTGACCAAACATACGCCGACCGGGAAGATTTTTTATGTTTGTCCCGAGCAGGATTGTGAGTTCATGGCCTGGTCCAAGCCCCATGCCCTTGCGTGTCAGGTATGCGACTCGCCGTTTCTGGTGGAAAAAAAGAGTCTCGACGGTAGGGTTTCCCTGCGATGTCCCAAGGCTGGCTGTACCTATGCACGGCCTTTGTCCGGTTCCGGCAGTGCAGGGCAGGAGGCTGCCGGAGCGCCAGCGAAAAAGAAAGTCCTGGTGCGTCGTGTTGCACCGGGAAGCGGCGGCGGAGGAACTAAAAAGGTTCGTATTGTCAGAAGGAAGAAGTGAAAAAAAGCAACTGGCAACTTTACGGTATCAGATCTTGCAGCAGGGTTATTTAAGGATCGTTTCCATGTAGGCCAGTATTTCCCTGGCGAGCGGTGGGCTGTCGAGCAGCAGGGAAAATTCATGATTGTGCTTGAGGGCCGACTGGGTGAGATTGTGGCTTCCCACCAGGCAATAGCGGCGATCGATGACAGCCAGCTTGGCATGATTGGTCCGGCCGGGGGAGTCGAATACAACCGTGACCCCGCCTTTTTTCAGGGTTTCGGCGGTCTCCCGGTTTGCCCGGTCGAGCTTCTGATCATGGCCGGAGTATTCCAGGATAACCCGCACTTCCACTCCCCGTTGCCTTGCCGCAACCAGATCTCTGACAAGCCCTGCCGGCCGGTTACCGTTGGTTCGGGTTGTTTTAAAAAGAAACATGGCAAGATCAATGCGCTGGCCAGCGTTTGATATGAGGGCTGAAAGAGTTTCGCCATAGTCCGTATCGGCCAGAACGCGGACTGCGCCGGGTTGGCTGATGGATTTTGGCGGGGCGCTTGCCGCAGAAATCGAGACTGCGGCAAGCAGAATAAGCAAAAGGAAGGTTGCCAGGGTCGTTTTCCCGGCACCCTTCCTTTTTTGTGGGATATCCGCGGAACTCAGTTTGGCCACCAGGCAACGCCCATCCGGCGGATGAGGTTGAAGCCTCCGCCCACGACCAGGTTGTTGGCAAGTCCCACATGATCCAGGAATATCTGAATTTCGGAAGAGCGGGTGCCTGCGTCACAGATGATGAGCATGGTTTTGTTTTTCGGCAGTTCCTGATACCGCTCCCGGATCTCGATGTAGGGAACGGAAACCCATTTTTCCTTACCGTATTTCTCGACAAAGCTGCCGGATTCATTGGGGTGTCGCAGATCGAGTGCCACCCAGTCGGGTTGCCCGGAAAAGTCGTCCAT
>JAHJTI010000229.1 GCA_018829945.1 Pseudomonadota bacterium
CCCAAAGTGGAACAGTTGATGCTGCGGGTGTTGGCGCTGGATGAAGGTTTTTACCATGGCGGCGCCCATCTTTTTCTCGGCATCTACTATGGTTCCCGCCCGGAGATGCTGGGCGGCAAGCCGGAAGTGAGCCGGGATCATTTCGAAAGAGCCCTTGCCCTCGGTGACCGGCAATTTCTTCCGGCCCTGGTTGCCTATGCCGAATATTACGCCCGCCAGACCTTTGACCGGGAACTCTATGTCCGTCTTCTGGAAGAGGCGCTGGCCTTTGATCTTGCCCGAGCCCCGGACCTGACCCTGCCCAATGTTCTGGCCAAGCGGCGTGCCCAAAAAATGCTGACCCAGGCTGATGATTTTTTTTAGGATCCGTTGCTGCTGAGACTGCTGGTGCTGTCCTTTAGATTGAGGAGGAAGAAAGGTATGAATCGTCTGCTGCGTACGATCTGTTTCGCCATTGCCCTTCTGGCGGTCATTGGTCCTCCGGGCGTCCAGGCTGCACCCCGTTATATGTTCAAAATCGCTTCGCTTGCTCCTGACGGCAGTGTCTGGGCTCGTCATTTTCAGGAATTCCAAAACGAAGTGACTGCCAAGAGCAATGGCGAGATCGGCTTCAAGTTTTACATGGGCGGGGTTATGGGTGACGACCGAGCCATGTATCGCAAGATGCGGATCGGTCAGCTTCAGGGCGGGGGCTTTACCATGACCGGGATCAGCGAGACCGTGCCGGATTTCCGGGTAATGGCCATTCCCTTTCTTTTTAAGACCTATGCCGAGGTGGACCGGGTTGCCGAGGGTTTGTTCCCGCATTTCCAAAAGGCCTTTCTGGAAAAGGATATGGTCCTGCTGGCCATGACCGAGGTTGGTTTTGTCTACACCATGTCCGGTGAGCCGGTGAGCACGGTGACCCAGTTGCGCGCCAGCAAATGCTGGGCTCCGGAGAATGATCCGCTGAGCCGTAGTTTTCTGGAGGACATGGGCGTCACCCCCATCCCCCTGTCCATTCCCGACGTGTTGTCCTCCCTGCAGACCGGCATGATCAATACAGTGTTCAACGGGTTTTACGGCTCCATCGTCCTGCAATGGTTCACCCGGACAAAATATATCACTGATACGCCGTTCGGCTATGCTTATGGCGGTCTGGTTTTTTCAAAGAGCGCCTTTGACAAGCTCCCGCCCCAGCATGCCGCCATGATGGAAGCTGCGGCGAAAAAACATTTTGCCGGGCTTCTTGCCGACACCAGGCGCAGCAATGAAGAAGCCCTGGCGACCCTAAAAAATAACGGGATCCGATTGGTGCCGACGGAAAAAGAGACCCTGCGGCAGTTGCTTGCGGTGCGCGATCAAAAAACCGTGCCGCGTTTGATCGGCACCGCATTTTCCAAGGAAATATACGAGGCGGCGACCCGTTTGCTTGCTGATTTTCGGGCAAAACCCCCAGTCGGGACGACTGGGAAATGAGTTCTTTCCTGGACTGGGTCACAGAAAGCATTCGTCAGCTCAGCCGTTTGTTGGAACGGCTTGAGGAGGCGGTTCTTTTGTTGCTCCTTGGTGCCATGATCCTCCTGGCCTGCGTGCAGATCGCCTTACGCGATATATGGGGCGGAGGACTCTCCTGGGCTGATCCGCTCCTGCGGGTCATGGTCTTGTGGGCCGGTCTCCTCGGGGCTGTGGTGGCCACCCAGATGGACAAGCATATCTCCATTGACCTTGCCTCCCACCTTCTGCCCAAGGGGATTTTTCGCTGGCTGCGGGTGGTGCGCTCTTTTTTTTGCGCGGGTGTCTGCGTGGTGCTCACCTGGCTGGCTATTGATTTCGTTCGTCAGGAAGCCTTACAGAGCAACGGGCAGGAGATGGCCGGACTTGCCTCCTGGCAGCTCAACCTGATTTTCCCCATCGCCTTTGGCGGTATCGCCCTTCGGTTTTTGATCGGCAGTGTGCGCAGTCTTGTTGCCCTGGCTAAAAAAGGAGATTGATTTCCTGAACTTCCGGATGAAATCCTGATATGTATTTCCTGCAACTCATAACATTCGGGCTGGCCATCCTGGGCAGCCCGCTGTTCGTGGTGATGGCCGCCCTGGCCGTGTTATCTTTTTATGGCGCCGGCATCGACCCCTCGGTGGTGATCATCGAGATGTCGCGTCTGGCCGATACGCCTCTGCTTCTTTCCCTGCCTCTGTTTATTCTTGCCGGAACCCTGCTGTCCGAAAGCAAGGCGCCGGTCCGGTTGCTGGATCTGTCCACTGCTCTGTTGGGGTGGCTGCCCGGAGGGTTGGCGGTGATCACGCTGGTGGTCTGTTCGGTTTTCACCGCCTTTACCGGAGCCTCCGGGGTGACTATTTTTGCTCTGGGCGGCTTGCTGTTTCCCGCCATGCTCAAGGATCGGTATCCGGAAAAATTCTCCCTCGGCCTTATCACCACCTCCGGCAGCCTGGGCTTGCTTTTTCCGCCCAGTCTTCCGCTGATCATTTACGGGGTCATCGCCGAAACCAGGATCGACCATCTCTTTCTGGCCGGAATCCTGCCCGGCCTGCTGATGCTGGTTTTGCTGGGCGCATACAGCATTCGAAAGGGGGCGGCTGCGCGCGGTCCCCGGCAGCCCCTGCCGACCGGGGCCAGAAGGCGGGCCTTGCGCGCCGCAATCTGGGAGCTGCCGCTGCCGTTCATTGTGCTGGGGGGGATTTACGGCGGATTTTTTGTGGTGGGTGAAGCGGCTGCGGTGACCGCTCTCTATGTTCTGGTGGTGGAGATGTGTGTTCATCGGGACATCACCCCGGCGAAGCTGCCCTCCATCGTGGTGCGGAGCATGGCATTATTCGGGGGGATTTTCGTGGTGCTGGCCGCCTCCATGGCTTCCACCAGTTTTCTGATCGATCAGGAAATCCCGGCAAAGATATTTGCAGTTATCCGGGAACATATCTCGAGCAAATACACTTTCCTGCTGCTGCTGAACATCTTTCTGCTTGTTGTCGGCGCCTTACTTGATATTTTTTCCGCCCTGGTGCTCGTGGTGCCGCTCATCGTGCCCATCGCCCTGGGGTATGGGGTTGACCTTACCCATCTGGGCATCATCTTTTTGACAAATCTGCAGATCGGCTACTGCACCCCGCCGGTGGGACTCGATCTTTTTTTGGCCAGCTATCGTTTCGAGCGGCCCATTGCCGAATTATACACCGCAACCTTGCCGTTTCTGGGGATATTGTTTGTCACCCTGGGCATCATCACCTACTTCCCGCTGCTGAGCCTGTATCTGGTCGGTCTTTTTGGGTAGTTTCTTCCCGTTCTGCGGGAACACTTACCGGCCAGACGAAAAACGATTCGCCCTGCTTGTGCCCGACTCCCAGGGCGCCTTTGTGAAGATACAGGACCCAGGCCCAGTCCGTTTCAAAAAAACTGGTGGTGGAGGACCAGTACCCCTCGCGTATTTCCCGGAAAGGATGATCAACAGGCAGGGCCGGTTCGGCCTGCGAGCAGTCCACCAGCGATTCCAGGGAATTTATGTCGGGAAGGCGCCAGTTATCGATGTCGTGCAGCTTCTCCCGGTTGATTTGCTGTATGAAATCCAGGGCCTGGGACCAACTCATGGGTTTTTCCCCGGAATTTCCATTCTTGAGCCAGATGAGTCCGGTCAGGTTGTCGGAGACCGTCTCGCCGAGATCGGTAAAACGCGGCTGCGGCCAGGCAAACCCTTGCTGATGCTCCCCGTCCTGGCCTGAATCCGAACAGGGGACTTCTCTGCCCGAACCATCATGGCAGATATGTTGTCCGGTTTTTGGCAACAGGTCATTTCCTGCGCCGCGCACCGGCCAGAACAGAGCGTATTGATCTTTGCGCCCGTAAAACATTCGGGCGCCTTCAAGATGAATCCACCAGGCATAGGCCGGATTGATTGCGGCTGTGGTGGAGGTCCAGTACCAGCCGAGAAAAATGTTGATGAACGGATGGTCGTCGGGCAACGGAGGTTTTTTCGTCTGATAGCTCATCAGGGAGCGGAGTTCCCGACGGTTGGGCAGCCGCCAGTCATCAAAGCCGAACCTTTGATGATGATTCATTTCTCTGATGAAGGTGAGGGCCTCCTGCCAAGTAATGGGAAACTCGCCCAGGTTGGCATCCCGGGTCCAGACGAGCCCGGTGAGATGGTCAAGGACTACTTGGTCATTGGGGGAAAAGCGTGGCTCAGGCCATGGCAGGCCAAGGCGGAATTCTCCGTCCTGTCCGCTGCTCAGGCAGGGGATGACGGAACCTTCTTCGTCGTAACAAAAGATCTGCCCGCTGTGCAATAATCCTGTTTTCAATGTGCTTCCTTAAACAGCGGCAAACGATGGTGCCGGGTTATTTGCATTGTTGATCCCTTCAGGCGTCCACCTTTCCGGTAAACGGAACAAAGGCCACGGAAAGAATGCTCCTGCTGGTGACCTTGTTGCCGAATTTTTCCACCAGTAAGAGCTCCTGAGGCAGGTGGGGCATTCCCACCGGAATCACCATCCTGCCGAAAGGGGAAAGCTGCTCAACAAGCGCTTCGGGAACCTGGGGCGCTGCGGCGGTGACGATGATCCCGTCATAGGGGGCATGTTCCGGCAAACCGGATGAGCCGTCGGAAGCAATGACCTCCACCGTGTCGTAGCCCAGCCGTTGCAGCCGTATGGCCGCCTCCCGGGCCAGTTCGGGAATGATCTCCAGGCTGTATACCTTGCTGACCAGCTGCGATAAGACGGCGGCCTGATAACCCGAGCCGGTGCCGACCTCCAGAATAACGTCATCCGGTTCCGGTTCCAGCAGGTCGGTCATCAGGGCGACGATGAAGGGCTGGGAGATGGTCTGGCCGTTGCCGATGGGCAGGGGACTGTTGTCGTAGGCGCAGGGTTTGAGCTTGTCCGGGACAAAATCTTCGCGTCGCACCGCGGCCATGGCGTCAAAGGTCTCCTGGCGCAGGGTGTAGCGGCCGGTGAGGCCGCCGGTAAAGCGGCACTCGTCTTCAATGGTCTGGAGCATGGCCTGTATCGCTTCAGTGCTCATAGTCATCTCCGGGACATCGACCAGAAATGGTCTTTCCCTAAAAAAATCGACTCTTGTTTCCATGATTGCCCATCCGAACAGGGCAAGTCAAAGATTTTGTTGATCCGGGTAAGAGCCGGGTAGAGAACTGCGTTGGAGAGATGCGATTTTTCACTAAAAGCTTGTGTTGCCCCGCAATACATATTAGTAAAAAAATACAGAGAGTAATTATTCTCATTCTCAAGAGGCTTTGGTGGAGAGTATGGAATTTGTATTGATACGGGCCGGTTTTCTTTTCGACTGGGTTGAACTGCATCTTGAAAGCAAACAGGGCATGAAGTTTTTTGCCTCTCTGCTGGTGAGTTTTTTTGTTGCGGCCATTGTCGTCATTGAGTTGAACCGGCGTCATCTGGTGCCCGAGCCCCTGGCTTCGCATTTTTCCCTGTCCCATCTTTCCGCCATTGAGCAGGCCTTCAACCTGCTGCTGGCCCTTGAGGTGATAAGCCTTATTCTCAGCCTGTCGCATTCGGTGACCAAGTCGGTGGGCAAACAGTTTGAGATCCTTTCTCTCATTCTCCTGCGGGATACTTTTAAGGAGTTTTCTCATTTCAGCGAGCCGTTGAATTGGGTGGAAATTGCCCCGGCCTTGAGCAGCATCGTCGCCTCCGCGATCGGAGCTCTGCTTATTTTTGTTGTCCTCGGTTTTTTCTACAAAGTTCAACAGTCCCATCCCATCAGCAAGGACGAGAAAGTTCGCAGCCATTTTATCCTGGCTAAAAAACTGATTGCCCTGCTGCTGCTGATTTCCTTCGTTGGCATCTGCGTGTTGGATATCTGGGGGTACTTCGCTTTGGGGCTGCCGGAAAACGCCTTTGCCTCCTTTTACACCGTGCTGATCTTCAGCGACGTGCTCATCGTGCTTATCTCCTTGCGTTACAGTTCTCATTATCTGGTTTCTTTTCGCAACTCCGGCTACGCGGTGGCAACGGTGCTGATCCGTCTGGCGCTTATTGCTCCCATCACCATCAGCGCAGCCATCGGGGTGGGCACCACCCTGTTCGCCCTCGGCATCACTCTGGCCTACAATGCCTTTGTGCCAAAGCTGGAAAAGGCTGTGGCTGCAAACTGACAAAGACAGAGCTGGACGTCCACCCGCCAGGTTTGTTTCTTTGTCGAAGTTTCACAGGCAATGTCCCCGCAAAAAAAAGAAACTGTATCGACCTGATGCTTCGACAGGCTCAGCATGAACGGTGTGGCTGTCAGCATGAACGGTGTGGCTGTCGGCACGAACGGTGTGGCATCTACACGAACGGCAGAGTGATGTGGTAAGATGATATCTGTTCGATCTGTGCTTGGCCAGGGACAGATCGTGCGGACGCATCAAATTTTACTGCGAGAAACTGCCGGCTGAGGTATATAAACTGGGAATATAATATGATTTTTCCTGGGATATTTAAGTGAAGGTGAGTGTCATGGGTGTATGTCGTATAGTGCTGGCTGATGATCATGCCCTGATCCGGCATGGGGTCAAGAAAATGATCGAAGAGGATCCCGCCCTCAAAGTGGTCGGTGAGGCTGCCGATGGTCTGGAACTCCTCGAACTGCTGAAAACCACCCCTGCGGATCTTGCCATTCTTGACATCTCCATGCCTAATCTGCGCGGGATCGAAGCAATTCGCGAGGTGCGCAAAATTTGTCCGGCGATCAAGGTGCTCATGCTGACCATGCACAAGGGCGAGCAATATCTCTGCTCTTCCTTTGCTTCCGGCGCAGATGGGTATCTGCTTAAGGAAGATTCCGACACCGAGCTGTTGCCTGCCATCGCCAAGGTCCGGCAGGGCAAGTTTTACATCTCTCCCAATCTGGCCGGGGAATTTCCCGAAGACGTCATCGCCTCCTGCTCCAGCCGCCGTGACGCGGCAGGGGAAATTCTGACCCCTCGGGAGCGGCAGATTCTGCAACTGGTGGCAGAGGGAGTCACCAGTCGGGATATTGCTGAGAAACTCGATATCAGCAAGCGTACCGTTGAGCACCATCGGGCCAATATGATGAAGAAGCTTAATATCAAGCGCGTTGCCGATCTTATCAAGTATGCCATCGGCAGAGGGCTCTCCGACACGCCGCCTGAGTGAAGTTTTCTCCGTGCGTGTGCCAAACTGTAAAAGAAAAGCCGGACTTTTGCCTGGGTGTTGGGCTGCCGGAAAAACGTAATGTACTTTTTATAGGAGAAACATCATGAAAAAAATTGTTGGTGTTCTTTGTTTGTTTCTGACTGTTTTTTTATGGGCGGACCGCGGTCAGACCGCTGAAAAACTTGAGGTGCAGGCTCTCCGCCAGAAAGCGAAACTGACAGTTCAGCCCATTGAAGAGGGCAAGGTGCTGGTTTCGGTTCTGGATAAGGATGGCGACGCCATCCTGGGTCTGAAGAAAGAGGATTTTTCCATCAAGCAGGGCATCAAAACCGCCAAAATTATTTCGGTGGAAGATGTCCAGGAGCAGCGAAACGTCGGCCTCAACATCGTGCTGGTGGTGGACAATTCCTACTCCATGGAGCAGCGGAAAGCGGTTGAGCCACTGCTTTCCGCCATGAACAGCTTTCTCACCCTTGTCCGCCCCATCGACAATGTTCATATCGTCACCTTTGTCGATCCCGGCTCAAGAGAACCACGGGTTTCCACCAAAACCTTCAAGGCCAGCGAAGTGCAGGCATTGGGCCAATTTCTCCGCAGCAGTTTTTTCCCCGCCACCACCGACGGCACCTATCTCTATGACAGCATGCAGAAAGGCATGGAAATCATTCGCCAGATGCCTGCGGACAGCCAGAAGTTCATGCTCGTTTTTTCAGACGGGGAAGACATCAACAGCAAGGTGAAAAGTGAGGAGGTGGCGCTGGCCGCCAAAGGCGTGAACAATTTCTCAGCCTATGCCGTGGACTATATGGATAAACCCGGTCTGGATACTTTTTTGACCTCTTTTGCCCAGGGAAATGGCGGGATGATCCGCAAGGCCAAATCCGCCAGCGATTTCCTGCCCATTCTCAAGAAGTTTTCCACTACCATCTTCCATCGTTACGTGGTCACCTACCGGTTTCTCAATCCGCCCACCGGCACCCTGGTCAGCGCGCCTTCCACTGTGAACATCGAGGAAGTCACCATGGTGGACAGCTCTCCCTTGCTGAACCATATCTATTTCGATACCGGGAAAAGTAATATCCCCGAGCGGTATGTCGCCCTGGCCAACCCGGAGGCAGTCCAATCGTTTTCAGAAGAAAAGCTTAAGGACACCATGGAGAAGTACCGCCATGTGTTGAACGTGATCGGCAAACGGTTGGTTGTCAATCCCGAGGCCCGGATAACTTTGGTGGGCTGCAATTCCAACAAGGGAGAGGAAAAAGGCAAGGTTTCCCTGTCAAAGAGCCGGGCCGAGGCTGTATTCGCCTATCTTCAGTCCGTATGGTCCATTGATCCGTCCCGGATGGAAATCAAGGCCCGGAATCTTCCGGAAGTGCCCAGCACCAGCCGGGTTCCGGAAGGTGTTGTCGAAAATCAGCGGGTTGAGATCCTGGCCGACCATCCGGCCATTCTCGACACCATCAAAAGCGTCTATTTGCTGGAACAGACCGACACCAAGGAGATCCGGATAGTTCCGTCCCTGCAGGCCGAGATCGGAATTGAACGCTGGCAGCTCACGCTGCGGGGCGGGGACACGGTGCTGGCGACCAAAGAAGGAACGGGCAATCCGCCGCAGGAGTTTGTTTTTGCTTTGGAAGCTCTGGGTGTCCGCACTATCTCCACGCTTGGCCAGCTCAGTGCTGATCTTGAAGTGAAAGACAAGGAAGGGAATGTGTTCAGCACCGTCAGCAGCCCGATCGCCATCAATTTTATGAGGCGGGAGGAGCGTATCGCCCAGAAAACCGGCAACAAGGTGCTGGAGAAATATGGCCTGATTCTTTTTGATTTTGACCGGACGGAGCTGAAGGATCGCAATCAGGTCATCGTCAACAGGGTGCTTTCCAGGGTGGCGGAGCTTAAGGACGTGACCGTGGATATCGCCGGACACACCGACAGCATCGGCAGGGAGAAATACAACCTCGACCTGTCCGAGCGGAGGGCAAAAGCGGTGTACGACACCACCCTTCAGACAGGGATCGCCGCCGGCGCCCAGATAAATCATGTGGGCAACGGGCCTTATGGCCCTCCCTATGACAACAGCCTGCCCGAGGGAAGATCGCTCAACCGGACGGTTATCATCACCCTCCAGTACATGGAGTAACCCTTTCGGTACAACCTGTTGAGGTTCAGGCCTCAACGATGCTCCGAAAAACACGGGCGCTTATCGGGATTCCGGTAAGTGCCCGATTGATTTTAAGGGGTATGGCTCACGCGAAGTGTTGAGATGTAACAATATTCAGAATCAGCCTGAGGAGGTTGTCATGAAAGTGCTCGGCGTATCCGGTTCACCTATTAAAAACAGTAATACGGACAGGGCATTGAAGCTTGCCCTGGAATCCACCGGCCTTGAAACGGAATTCATCAAACTGAAAGACTACACAGTTGCGCCCTGCCAAGCCTGTTTGGGATGCGTAAAGACAAATAGATGCGTTATCGAGGATGACGGCATTCTGCTGGCCGAGAAAGCCAGGGCGGCGGACGCTTTGATTATCGCGGGTTTTACGCCGTATTCCTCGCTGGATGCCAGAACCAAGGCATTTATCGAACGGTTGTATCCTCTGCGTCATACCTACGGATACATGGCTGGAAAACCGGGTGGCGCTATCATCACCTGTGCGGTGCCGGGGGACAACAACATGTTGCCTCCGGCCTGTGATTTCGGCGTCAATGCGATCAAGTTTTACATGATGGAAGAAGGGATGGATTTTGTAGGGGAAGTCAGAATAATGGGCAATGTTCCCTGCATTAAGTGTGGGCACGGTGATAAGTGTGCAATGTCCGGAATCACAATGCTGCATGGCCCTGAGGCGACGGTTGCCTCTGTGGGAATAGGAGCATTCGAGGAGCAACCTGAATCAATGGCGGCTGCTGTTGAATTGGGTCGAAATATTGCCCGCACATTGCAGGCAAAATAATATCTGATTGCCATCGAGCTTCAGCCGGCACGTTGGTGCCATGCGTCAACCAGTTGATTGTCCGTGTTTTGTATCAAAGGCTCACTTGCGAACAAGTCATTCCGGCGAAAGCCGGAATCCAGTTAAGGGAGCTAATTTCTCTGGATTCCGGCTTTCGCCGGAATGACGGAAAAAACTGGCTGAAGATTCGTGGTAATCAAAAAATAATAAGAGCTCGACACAGTTCTTGCCCTGTCAAAGAGATGCGTTGCTTCCAGGAATTTCAGAATGCTGAATTAAGTATGGTCTCTCCGGGCATGTTACAGTATGGTAGCTCCCCTGCATGTTTTTCGGCTGAAGGCTTTACTTGAAAAGGAGAAGGATGGGTGTAATTGAGAATAACAGTCCTGGATCGTTTCCTCAGGAATTTGAAGTCGTTATCCCTGTTGTCCCGCAAGAAGATTTCATTACCGGCATGTACTCTCTGGTGGATGAAGCAATTGTCGGCGAACTGGCGCGGCTGCGTCGCGAAGAGGGTGTTGTCCCACGTTGTAAATCAGGATGCAGCCACTGTTGTAGGTATCATATCCTTACCAACATAGTCGAGGCTCAGACCCTGGCGCAGTACATCAGGCGGGAATTCTCCGAAGATCAGATAAACAGCCTTCGGGCACGAACCCGACACTGGCATGAATGGGATGATTCCAGGCCGGGCAGACACCCATTTCCCATTATCGGAGAGGGGGTAATTCATTCCACCAACTTTGACCATTCCTGTCCCTTTGATGTAAATGGTACCTGCCGTGTCTATCCCGTGCGGCCGATCGTGTGTCGATCCCATTTCGTCTCTTCTCCTCCCCGGTTCTGCGCCACTGCAAACGATCCGGAATCAACGGAAGATGCTCCGGTGGTGCTTGTTTCCGTTGTGGAAGCGACACGACCGTTCACCATGGAAATACGCGATCATATCGAAAACAGAGGCATGGAGTACTCCCGCTCGCAAATGCTTCTTCCTCAGTGGTTGGCGATCGAAATGGGTTGGGATTTCGCCATTTTGCCGTAGTCGCGAAGATGTTGCGCAGTGGAATCCGCTGTTTTTTGTGCGTGCTTCTGCCATCTCTTTGTTGTTTGTTTTCACCATGTGTTCGCCATGCATCTTCCATCACCCCATTCCGTAAGGCTAATTGCGCATCCGGCAAATAAAAAATATTTGGCTCTTGTGTTTCACCCGGTAGCTGGATGTATAATTTAAATAGGATACGGTTGATTTTTAAAAAACAGAGGAGGATTCTCACAGAGAAACGGCATGGCCAGTATGCCCTTGCAGGAAACGATGCTGCCTGAAGGTGAACAGTTCACGACAAGGAGAGAAACATATGGACAAAGGCCAATATGGAAGAAGAGACCGGCTGATTCAGGAAAAGCGGCATGATACCTATCAGGAACGAAGAAAGTTGCCGGAGCCCACGATGTGCAGCGTATGTAATGCCGTGTTTCTGGAAGGCCGCTGGGCCTGGTGGGAGCCTGCCGTCAATGCCCATGCCATCGTCTGTCCGGCCTGCCAGCGCATCAAGGATAATTTCCCGGCCGGGACCCTGGAAATCCGGGGGGGATTTTATGGGGCACACCGCGAGGAGATCACGAACCTGATCCGCAATCTGGAGGATCAGGAGAAAAAAGCGCATCCCATGGAGCGGATCATGGCCATTACCGAGGAAAAGGGCTGCACCCTCGTGACGACGACCGGCATCCATCTGGCCCGGCGGGTTGGCGAGGCCCTGAACAACGCCTACCAGGGAGAGCTAAATTTTACTTACGGCGATGGTGAAAAAAGCATCCGTCTCACCTGGGTTCGGGAGTAACTGGGCGATCCTGACTCCGGTCTTGTCGGAGAGAACAGCTTTGTTTTTGCAATAGAGTTCAGGGGGGCATCATGCTTGATTATCCACAATCAGCATGGTATCCCCCGATTTTCTTATAATGTGGGAAAATATGGGCTCTGAGAAATGATAATGATATAGGACGCGCCAGAGATGGAGTGTTGCGGTTTGGGTGAAATATCTGGGTAACTATGCACGGATATGCCCTGAGGGCATTGCTGCAAGCAAGAAATCAGGAAGTATTCCGGCTAGCTCCGGATTGTCGAATATTACAGGTGAGCTTGTGGAACTTTTAGTTTTTCGTCCTTTTTATGAGCGGTTTGCCGCTCAACTGGGACATGGTAACAGTGGGAAAATCTCCCTTTCTTTTTTGGCTGGCGCTCTATTTTTTGTTCCCCATATCGTAGCGAAAAGAGGGGAGGTGCTCAACGATTTTAGTTGGTTACTCGCTATACTTATCAGCAGCGCGTTGCTGTTTCTTTACTATGCAACCTCCACCCTCAATGAACTCATCCCATATTGGAAAAAACAATTGGAGCATGAAGATGAAATTGTTTTTATGGGACCATTATGCCGGACCTTGAGTGATGGTCGCTTTGTCAGCGCCGGACTCTTCTTTGGCTTTCTCAACATGGTGATTGGCTATGCTTTTGGCATTCCAGCATCGAACCAGGAATATTTAATCTCGATATTTTTCGGTTATTTTTTAGCTGGGTTTTGTTGTGGCTTGCCGGCCTATGGAATTTATGGAGTTGTTGTGACAATCAAAGCATTTACCCGAGAAGGCAGGCTCGACATGGACTATACTGCCCCTGATCGATGTGCTGGCATGTCTTTTATGGGAACAGCCCTCGTCAAGTTCAGCGTGGTGACTCTTCTTGAAGGGATTCTTCTCGCAACATACATTTTTTGGGCCGACTGGGACAATGCGGGAAATGCTTGGGTTACGCTGTTAATGTGGGGTTGGATCGTTTTCCCTTTTGTGTTGTCCCTTCTCGTCCTGTTGATCCCAGCCACTGATATAAACCAAATGTTAATCCGTTACCGCCGGGAGAAAGAACAAGAGTTGAAGAAATTATGCAGTCAACTCAGGGCCCAGATTGAAGACAAGTCTCTTGAAAATGTGCGCGCAAACTTGCGTAACGAATATGAATACCACTGTCAGCGTCGCCAAGAGGTATACAATATGCGCACCTGGCCATTCAGCACGAACGCTGTTACATCTTTTGTCTCGGTATTTATTTCTAACGTGTTGCTGGCAACTGAATTGGCCAAAAAACTGTTTTAATGAGTAGTTTTACGCTGTCTCCTGTCAACTTGGCCGACATCTGCCACAGGTTTTTCGCGCTTCCGGCAGATATTCCTATGTCTTAAATTCCGCTTCATACCCCACGGTGAACTGGCTGGTGGTGGTGTTGCGGAGACTCAAAAAGCGGGCATTGTCGGTGTCAAAGGGGCAAATCGGCATGGCGCAGGGCGTAAAACCGAACTTCCGGTAAAAGCGGGGATCGCCGAGGACGAAGACTGTGGATTCCTTGATCTCCTTTTGCCGCAAGGCAAAGCGCAGCAACTCCGAGCCGATTCCCTGATTCTGAAACTCCGGCTTTACCGCCAGCGGCGCCAGATGCAGTCCGCACACGGCTGAACCGTTATACGCATTGGTAAATGCGATATAGGCGATGACCGTGTTGGTGTGGATGCAGATCCACTCATGGATATCCTTGTTGTTTTTATGCAGATTTTCGAAGAGTCGCACTTCCGCGCTGCTGCGCGGGAATGCCTGCCGCAGCAGCGCGGAAGCCTTGGGATGATTTTCCGGAGTGAGTGCGCGTATTTTCATTGGTACCCTTGCTGCTCAAGTGACGTTGGTTTCGTTTCAGAAGTCAGCCATTATATGCGAAAGAGGAATAAATGGATATGACGGAGAAGGGACAACGGAGTAAAATAAAAATTCGTCCTTCAAATTTTCGCTCAACAGTATTACAGGATCTGCCCGTATGTCCAAAACAATCCCGCCCGATATCAAGGAAGATCTGGAAAAAGCGGCTATTCTCCACCAGCGCGCTTCTTCCGATTACGAACAATGCGTGCAATTCAACAAGCTGATGTCCGATATTCTGGGAAGACTGGAAGATGCGGGTTGCTATAAAACGGCCGACAAGGTGATGGGAATACTTCTCGACTGCAACCCAAAACAAGGCGCTCAATGCGAGAAAGCCACTCGAATCGGCGAAAAAATGAAAAAATTTTAAAGGGAGAAGGGGCGCCCGGGAAAACGTCCGAAGTTTCTTTCCGCTTGTTCAGCTCAATACCCCATGCTCCCCGTATCAGGCAGTGCCTTGGCCGGATTGCGGCTTTCCCCCGCACTTGTCACGATGACCGCCGAGAGACCTGGCAGGGGGCACCTGGTTTCGCATATCCCGCAGCCGACGCATAATCCATCGATAAGGTACGGTTGCTTTACCGTCACCTTCTCTCCCCGGTTGTTTTCCACCACCACCTCCCGAAACTTGATCGCCTTGTCGGGCGTGGGGCAATGCTCCTCGCAGACGATGCAGGGGATGCCTTTTGCATAGGGCAGGCAGCGGTTCTTGTCAAAGACAGCATTGCCGATCTTGACCTTTTTCTTCTCCGAAGCGGAGAGTTTTGTGATTGCCCCGCTGGGGCAGACCTGGCCGCAGAGGGTGCAGTTGTATTCACAGTAGCCGGTGCGGGCCTTGAGGATCGGGGAAAACATTCCTTCCAGGCCGCCCTGAAGAAAAGCAGGCTGCAGCCCGTTGCCGATGCAGACCTTCATGCATTCCCCGCAGCGAACGCAGCGGCCGACAAACGCTTCTTCCGGCAAGGCTCCGGGCGGGCGGATCAGGAGTTCGTCGGATTGGCGGGCCAGGGTTCTGCTTTTAAGAAAGAAGGGCAGCAGCGCCCCCAAAGCCAGGGAGCCGACAAAGGTGCGGCGGGAAAGGGCGAACGTCGGTTTTGTCTGAGATTTCATGCCGAAGTGAAAGGATATTTTGTTGCCCGGGCAATGATGGATGCAATCCAGGCAGAGATTGCAGTCAATGGGCGAGATGTTGCGTTCCTCGTCAATGGCCCCCATCCGGCAGATCTCCTGACAGTTCCGGCACTTGCCGCATTTGGCGCCTCCTTTCCCCCGCAGGAGAGAAAAGCGGGATGTTACTGCAAACAGAGCGCCCAGCGGGCAAAGATTGCGGCAAAAAAAGCGTCGTTCCAACCTTTCCAGGAAGAAGATAAGGAGAAGAATCCCCAGCGAGAGAATGGTCAGGTCATAATATTTTTGATTAAAGGGCAGAATGGTCGCCTTCAAAAAGGCGTACACCGGTTCGGTCACGGTGTTAATCCACGTCGGCCCCTCCTGGTAGGTGTAGGTGAAAAAGGTGGTGGACAGGGCGTTTAAGGCCGGGTCAACCGCCAGGGCCAAACCCCGGACCAGGATTGAGAAGGGGTCGAAATACCCGGCCATGGGCAGGCCGAACCAGGCTCCGATTAGGAGAAAACCCAGGAGGTAGAACTTGAGGGACCGGTATTTTCTGTCGTTTCCAGTCTGTGTGGGTGGTGCCATTGAACGGCAACCGTCCAGCAGGGTTCCCATGGGGCAGACCCAACCGCAGAAAAAGCGGCCCAGGATCAGGGTCAGCAGCAGGGTGCCCATGGCCGGCAGCATCAGGAGAATAAAAAAACCGGCCGCCACCGAAGCGGACAGGGCCAGCAGGGGATCGATCCTGAAGAGGATGTTCACCGCGTATTCGATGGTATCGCTGCCCGAATAATCGGTCCTGATGAACAAAAAGAAAAAGAGCACCAGACAGGCC
>JAHJTI010000316.1 GCA_018829945.1 Pseudomonadota bacterium
CATGAAGTTGCCGCTGTTCCGTCTCAAGCCGTACCGCAAGCTCTGCAACCCGGGCCTGCATCGTCGCATTTTCCCGCCGCAACCCGACCCGTTCCTCTTCGCCAATCGTCAATCGCTTCTCTAAATCAACAAGCTGATTCTCCCGCATCTGCACCCGTTCTTCGGCAAGGGCGCGTTGCTCTGCCATACGACTCCCCATGAGCAACCAGGACGCAAGACTGCCGCAGCACAACCCGATAAACCCCGCCCCTGCCAGAAAAAAAACAAAAGTTACAGTCATCACCACCTTCCCAAAAAAATATGAATACTCGGCAAAAAATGAAAACCATGGACCATAGCCAAATCTTGATTTAACGATGCAACGCAATGCGCAGGATGGCCATTGGCACATTTATGCATGTTGACTTTTCTGAGGAAACCATTATTTTTTACGGAAATAAACGTTTCAGTGTAACCCGGTGCACGTGCATCCCACCCAAGCAAAGGCAGCCTTGAATTTTCAAAAAATCAAGCCGCATCGTCCTGACGCTTCTGTATAACACAGACACTTGAGGGCTCACCAGCTGAGTCCTTTTCTTTTTTTCATTGCACGATATCTTTCAAGGAGAAACCCATGTTGAACGACGGCGAAAAAGGGGCGGTGCTCCAACGCGACAAAGAAACATATGCCATTGTCCCCCACCTCCCACTCGGCCTCATCACCCCTGCGCAACTGCGAAAAATTGCCGATGTCGCGGACAAATACAAAACCGCTGCCCTCAAGATCACCAGCGCGGCGCGCATTGCCATCGTCGGCCTCAAAGAAGCGGACATTGACAACGCCTGGCGGGATCTCGGCATAGCTCCCGGGGCAGCGGTCGGCCTCTGTGTCCGCAGCATCAAGGCCTGCCCCGGCAACACCCTTTGCCGCCTCGGCCAGCAGGATGCTTTAACCATGGGAACGGAGTTGGACACGCGTTACCATGGCCTGGAATTACCCGGCAAAATGAAAATGGGGGTCTCCGGTTGCCCCAACCAGTGCGCAGAAACCTCGGTGAAAGATCTGGGCTTGGTTGGCAAGGCCAAGGGATGGACCATTCTGGTCGGTGGCAACGCCGCCTCAAAAGCACGAATCGGCGTAACCCTCTGCGAAGACCTTTCCAACGAAGACACTTTGGCCACCTGCGCCAGGATCATCGCCTATTTCAAAGAAAACAGCAAGAAAGGCGAGCGCATGGGCCGGTTTATGGACAGGGTCGGCTTCGAAACATTCAAGGCAGAGGTTCTTACCGCATAATTTCGGCTTTCCCGGAGATGTTGTGGTTTTCCACCATGGCATCTCCGGATCGCACCTCCTGCATTCACCCCGTCCGGGCCATGCGCATCCATAAATAATATTGACAATCCTGATCTATCGGCTATCTTATTTGATTCTTTCCTTGTTAGAGGATATGGGCCTATAGCTCAACTGGCTAGAGCCACCGGCTCATAACCGGTCGGTCCCTGGTTCGAATCCAGGTAGGCCCACCACACCAAGCCGGAAACGACAGAGCAGGAATGTATTGCACGTGCAACAGAAATCAATTCAGCCGGAAACATGTTTTGGGAAAACCAGGGCAGGGTTCCGGACACAAGGTGCGACCTCACTTGGTTAGCGCCTTTTTTTTATTTTAGGAGCCGTTACGAAATAACTTCGCCGTTTACGCTGCGGCGTTCCCGGCTTGTGCGTTTCTGCTCCTTATGCCGATCACACCATTGTAATTTTACAGCTTTTTTAAACAACGGCTCAGGCTACAACGGACACCAGTAAAGGATGCCGGAAAAACTATTCACCACCACAAGACTTCTTTCGATTCTCAATTCCATTGCCCCGTTTGCCATGGCTGAACCATGGGACAACGTCGGGCTCATGGTGGGGAATCCGGACCAGCAGGTCACTGGAATCCTGATCGGCCTCGACCCGACAGAGGCGCTTATCGACGAAGCCCTCTCGCAGAACCTGAACACCATCCTCACCCACCACCCCCTGATCTTCCATCCCCTGAAAACAATCCCCGGCAACACCCCCCTTGGCCGCATCCTGAAAAAAGCTCTGGCCAACGATGTTTCCCTCATTGCCTGCCACACCAATCTTGATCGCATGACAACCGGGGTAAGCCACGCCCTGGCTGAAAGACTCGGCCTGCG
This sequence comes from Pseudomonadota bacterium, assembly GCA_018829945.1. Taxonomy (GTDB): domain Bacteria; phylum Desulfobacterota; class Desulfobulbia; order Desulfobulbales; family Desulfurivibrionaceae; genus Thiovibrio. The sequence goes on from JAHJTI010000316.1 coordinate 2,167, forward strand.
CGACACCAATCCTCTTGCCGGCCACGAGCCTGCCGCTCCGGAACAAAACCCCGGTTTCGGCAAAATCGGCAGCCTGCCTGCACCCGTATCTTCCGAACAATTCCTGAACAGCCTGCTGACCGCCCTGGACACCCCCGGGGTACTGATTGCGGGCACTCTGCCGGAAACAATTCACACCGTGGCCCTCTGCGGAGGCAGCGGCTCCGATCTGGCAGAAACGGCCCGCAACATGGGCGCGCAAGTCTATATTACCGGCGAGGTGAAGCACAGCGTGGCCCGCTGGGCCGAAGACGCGGAATTCTGCGTGATAGACGCCGGCCATTACCCGACCGAAAAATTCATCGTCCCGGTCCTCGCGGAGATATTGAAAAAATCTTGCGCAGACACAGGCTTTACACCGAAAATTGCAACCACCGCCCACCAGGACAACCCCATACACTGGGTTGTCTCACATGATAACAAACCCAGATTCTGTCAACCAATAGAACCATTGAGGAAGCACAATTGAAAGCAAACATCTCGCATCTCAGGGAACTCCAGGCCATTGATCTGAAAATCAGCACGCTGGATAAAGAAATCGCGGCAGGTTCCGCCGAAATCGACAGCCGCCGCGCCAGTCTCGACGGTCATAAAGAAATCATTGTTCAGTTAACCGAGAAAATCGCGGCCAATGACCAGCGCCGCCGTGAACTTGAGGCCGAACTCGCAGACGAACAGGTCCGGATCAAAGACCGGCAGGCCAAATTGATGAATGTCCAGACCAACCGCGAATACCAGAGCATTCTCAAGGAAACGGAAGACGGAAAAAAAGTAAATACCCAGCGGGAAGAAGCTGTTGTACAACTCATGGAAGAAATCGAGGCCTTGAACGCAAAGATCGAAGAAGAGGCCAAGATCTGCGACGAAGATGAAAAAATGCTCGCCGAAGACGTCGCAGCGGTTGAGAAAAAAATCAGCCAGTTCAACACGGAAAAAACCAAGATCCTGAAAACCCGCGAAAGCAAGGCAAGCGCCGTAACCGCCAGCCTGCTCAAGAAATACACCGCTATCCGGGACAAACGTAACGGCCTGGCCATTGTGCCGGTGACCGGCGGCGTGTGCCGGGGTTGCTTCATGAACATTCCGCCGCAGCTCTACAATGATCTGATGAAGGAAGATAAACTCATTTCCTGCCCCACCTGTCACCGTATCATGTTCCACGAGGCCGAGACAGAGGAAGTATAAGCAACTGACAGGAAAACTGCTGCGGTCCTGTCTGCCGTTTTTTTATCATTCAAGCAGTATGTTTCTTTGTTATAATGACTGAATTGCATCAGTATGGGAGTGGGCGCATGATCGCTGGCGGCTTTGTGCCGCAAGAGGAAAGTCCGGACTCCGCAGGGCAAGGAGGTTCGTAACGCGAACTGGGGGCGACCCCGAGGAAAGTGCCACAGAAAA